>CADCOO010000383.1 GCA_902803085.1 uncultured Planctomycetota bacterium | reverse complement strand
TTCGCCGCCCATTTCGAAATAGCTGAGCGTGCCGGTTCCGAACGCGGTGAAGTTGCCTTGCCATGCGGAGCGCGGGTCGTTGATCGGATAGTGGGAATGACCTGAGAAGTTAATAACGCGCGGGTAGCGCTGGAGGATTTCGTAAAGGTCGGCGATCCCCCAGTCGTCTTCGCCGCGACTGCCGTATACGGTCGGCGTTACGTGATAATGCTGGAAGGTAAAGATCGGCTTGTTCGGATCGGCGGCGTTCGCTTTTTCCAGCTCGTCGCAGTACCAGTTCATAGCGTATTGGAAATCGCCGTTGCGACTCGTGCCTTTATCCGGCGAAAGCGCGATGAACTTAAATCCGTTGACCTCATAAACCTTATTCGAATCGCGTTCAAAGATTTCTTCCCAACGCGCTTTTGAGCCCTTAAAGAACTCGTGATTCCCCATGCAAAGGATCGTTTCCGTCCCAGGCTTGACGCCTTCGTCCATGATCTTTTTAAAGAGGAGAAGTTCTTCGTCGTAGCCGTGATCGGAGAAGTCGCCTGCGATCAGCATAGCGTCGAAGTTTTTGTACGGCTGCTCGGCGGAGTAATCGTACATGAATTTTATAGCGCGCCGGAAACGATCGACCTCCTGCGCTTGCGGCGAGACTTTAAAGTGAACGTCGCTGAGCGCTGAGAAGCGCAGTACGACGGGGTTGTCGGCGTCTTCGGCGTCCGCTTCGTATTTCGCAAAGAGTCGAGCCGGGAGACATGTGAGCGCAGCGGCGGACGCGCCGCGCGCTAGGAACGAACGACGAGATAATGTGTTCGGCGAAGAGGTCATGAATAATTCCTTTCTAAGTTGCGGCGATCGACCGCCGACTTAAGGTTAATCTTAGGGCTGGCGTCGGCGCGTTTGGCGACGTGCGTCGACGCCATTCTTTAGAATCGTCTTAATGCAAACGAGCGATTTGTTCCGCCGTAAGCGCCCAAGTGTAAACTCTTGCGCGTACGATCTTACCGGCGAAGAAGCCGCTTCCGCCCCCGTCTTGAGCGATATCGGAGCCAAGGCAGAAGGCCTGTACGATCGGATCGTTCGGATGCGTCATTTTTCCGGGCTTATGGCTTCGCGCGACTTCTTTTCCGTTGAGATAGAGAACGACGTCCTGTCCGTCGTAGGTTCCAAAGGCGTCGTAGAAGTCTTTGCCGGGCGCGATCGGCGTGGAAACGGTCTCGTACTTGCCGTCGACGCTGACCCAGAGTTCTAACGTTTTCGCCTTGCCGTTGAGCTCGAAACTGATTCCGGTTCCTTGCGTATTGGCGAACGGATTGGCCGTCCCTTGGGGGAATTCGTCGAACTGAAACTTAACGGCGAAGGTTCCTTCTTTCTTGATCTTACGATAATCGCGAGGCGAGAACTGAACCTTGAGGAACTGATCGCGTCCGTTAAAGGTCGCGACGTCGTTGGCAATCTCGGGCGCGCCGAAAACTTGAATCGGCTCGCCGAACTTAGCGCTATTGACCGGCTTGCCGTCGACGAATTGGACGTCGAGGAAATTGGCGTCGGGCTTTGGCGCGGTTTTATCGGCGGCGTAGGGATCTTTTGGAGTCGTGAATTCGACTTCGAGCGCTTTCTCGCTTTCCTTAAAGAAGGGACTAAGCGCAACGACGCGCGCGCGATAGGTCGTCGACTCCTCGAGTTCTTCGAGGAGGACGTTCATCTTTTCCGGCTGCGGCTTAAAGTAGTATTCGGACCAGAAGTGTCGCGCGCCCACGCCTTCCCACTTCGTTTGGTCGCCTTCCGTAACCTTCTTGGTAAGTTCAACGCGATAGCTGTGGACGACGTCGTTACAGGTCGCTTGTTTAAAGGCGAGGATAACGGTTTCGTCGTCGAGAAGCTCCGGCGCGTCGATCTTGGCGCCTTCGGACCATTCCGGTTTGCTTGACGTAACGTAGCGCGCGTCGGTATAGAGGTATTTGTCAATGGCGCCAGGTTGCGCGATGTGATAGACGACGTCGAAGAAAGAATTACTAATCAAATCGTACGGTTTGAGGGTAACGCTATTGTCCTTGCGAACTTCCACAACGTACAGCTGCGCCGCGTTCCGATAGCCTTGCGGGAACTTATTATATTTGCCCCCTTCGCCGCCCATTTCGAAATAGCTGAGCGTGCCGGTTCCGAACGCGGTGAAGTTGCCTTGCCATGCGGAGCGCGGG
>CADCOO010000382.1 GCA_902803085.1 uncultured Planctomycetota bacterium | reverse complement strand
TCGCCGCGCGATCCGATCTTTACCGAAATCGTCGTCAACGGTCGCGCCAGACTCTTCCATCTCGGGTCGATACCCAGCGACGTCGTCTACGATCTTTACCATGAAATCCTCGAACAGAAGAAAAAGAAACTCGCCGAGGAGAACGAACCGGACGAAAACGAGGATGAAGGAAACGACGAGGAAGGCAAAGAATAAACGACGCGTCTTGCATGTTCCGGACGCCTCCCGCTCTTAAACTTTGAAATCGCCGTTCTGGACGCCCGCGAGTTTTTTGATACAATACGTCGCAAGCGCGTCGAGCGTCGACGCAACCGCCGTTCGTCCCCGAGGGATTAGCCATGTCAAACCACGAAACCGCCGACCAGCTCGACGAGCTCCTCAATCGCACGCTCGCCGACGTCTTTGGCTTTCGCTCGTTTCGCCCTTACCAGCGCGAAATTGCGCGCGCGATTATTCAGGGTCGCGACGTCTTTGCCGTCATGCCGACCGGGGGCGGGAAATCGCTCTGCTATCAGCTTCCGGCGATTATCCGGCAGGGCGTCTGCGTCGTCGTTAGTCCGCTCCTCTCGCTCATGAAGGATCAGGTCGACTCGGCGCTCAAAAACGGCGTGAACGCGGCGACGATTAACTCCACGACCTCCTCGACGGAATGGCGCGAAATTATGATCGCGCTCGATCGCAATCAGCTCGATCTCCTTTACGTCTCGCCGGAACGCTTTAATACGCCGTCCTTCGCCGACTTTCTTACCGAAATCGACGTCAGCTTCTTCGCCGTCGACGAGGCGCACTGCATTTCGCAATGGGGGCATAATTTCCGCGCGGACTACCTCGAACTCGGACGAATTGTCGAAGCGTTTCCCCAATGCCCCGTCGCCGCCTTTACCGCGACCGCGACCGAACTCGTCGGCGAGGATATTAAAACCTCCCTCAAGTTGCGCGATCCGCTCTGTATTAAAGCGTCTTTCGACCGACCCAACTTATTCTATCAGATAACGTACAAGGAAAGCGTCGACGACCAGATCGTCGACTTTCTCAAGAGCGCGCGCGGCGAGTCGGGAATAATCTATCGTTCGACGCGCAAAAAGGTCGAGCAGACGGCGGAAACGCTCCGCGCGCGCGGCTTCAATGCGGAAGCGTATCACGCGGGCATGTCGGACGAGGATCGCGCGGCGGTTCAGGAGCGGTTCGCCAACGACGAGACGCCGATCATCGTAGCGACGATCGCGTTCGGAATGGGAATCGATAAGTCGAACGTTCGGTTCGTCGTGCACGGGGATCTTCCGAAGGACGTCGAGAGCTATTATCAGGAGACGGGTCGCGCGGGTCGGGACGGCGCGCCGGCGCGGTGCCTGCTGCTCTACGGGTATCAGGACGTCATAATCTATCAAAAATTTCTCGACGACTACGAAGACGAAACGGCGAAGGAGGCGGCGCGCAAACGCCTCGACGAAATGGTGCGCTTTGCTGAAGCGGATTCGTGCCGTCGCGTCAACCTTTTGAAATACTTCGGGGAGACGTACGCGCCGATCGACCTTGCGCCTGACGAGTCGCTCGCAGACTCGGACGGCAAGGGGGACGCGTCGTACAAGGCGCGTTCGTCGACGTACTGCGGGTCGTGCGACGTGTGCGTGGGGGCGTCGCCGCGCGAGGACGCGACGATCGAGGCGCAGAAAGCGCTTTCGGCAATGCAACGAACGGGGAATCGGTTTGGAGTCGGTCACATAATCGACGTGCTAACCGGTAAGAAGACGGAAAAGATCGAACGGTTTCGGCACGACGAGCTTCCGACCTTTGGGGTCGGCGCGGATCATTCGCGCGTCTATTGGAAGTACCTTATTCAATCCCTCATGTCGCAAGGGATTGTCGGACTAGCGCCCGATTTTGAATTTCCGATACCTCAAGTTACCGGGCTCGGTTGGGAGGTCATGCGCGGTCAGCGCAAGGTTCAGATCATTAAGCGTCCGGAGAAGCGTCGTCAGCGCGAAAAGCGTCTCGCCGCCGCAACGACGTCGCAGGCTTACGATAAATTCTCCCTCTCGCCAAGCGATTCGCGCCTCTTCGAAATGTTGCGCGCGAAACGTATGGAAGTCGCGGCGGCGGAGCACGTTCCCCCTTACGTCGTCTTCAGCGACAAGTCGCTCGTCGACATGGTCTATCTCAAGCCGCAATCGGACGAAAACTTCCTATTGGTTCAGGGCGTCGGGCGCGCGAAACTAAAGAATTACGGGCGAATCTTCATGCGCGTTATTGAGAAGTTCCTTAAAGAGCAAAACGGTGAAAGGGACGAATAAAGGCGGCATTGCGTTTTGCTATTGTGTCCTTCAACGTTTTAGCTTACGATACATGGCGTCGCTTTCGACAATGAGCACACGCAAATGGAGAACATGGAATGCAAGATCCCAACGGCGTCGCCGCCCCTGAAATCGCCCAAGGTCAAAATGCGCGCGAAGACCTGAACGCACTAACAAAGGCGGCGTTCGCCGACGCAAATTATCTCGACTCGCTCTTTAACGAGCCGGAAATCGCTAACGACGTTCCCAGGCCAAGTCGTCGCCGCGCGCTCCCCATAACTGCGCCGCGCAAGCGACAAAAGCTGCGCGCCAAAGCGGCGCACACTCGCAATAGCGCCTTGCTAGCCTTCCTTCTCCTATGTCTAGTTCTTACGCTTCTCGACTTCCTTCACGTCGACTCCAAAAGAGTCGATAACGAAGTCGCCAAATGCGCGTCCAGCGCCGCCGAAATAACTAATTTCGCAGGCGTTTCCTCCGCGCCAAGTCAGAAAGCGACGGAGAAAGAAGAAGCCGTAGGAAGCCTTCCCTCTCTTTCAAAGCAGGAAAACGCGTCGCCTGTAATCGGAGTAGAATTATTCCCCGACGACGACCTTAAAAATGTCGCCGTTCCGCCTAATCCGACGCCGCCAGGTTCTCCATCGATCGAGATTCAAAACACTGAAGCGTATCGCAATCTCATGGCAAAAGCCATACGACGCCTCAAAAAAGAATCGAAGAACCATCCTCGAACGCCTAGCTTGCCGGGACTTCCGACCATAGGAAATCGTATCCCCAAACAGGCGGTCAAACCGATTCCAACAACGGCGTCCAATGCGGAAGCGATTGTCGACTCTACGCTGGCGGTGGCGCCCGTCGCCAGTTCAACTACCTCTCCGAAAACAAAGGATACCCAGAGGGTTGATAAAACAAACGACCTGACTACGTCAAACGTCGAAAAGCCGACTCCAGCAGTTACGACTGAATACGTGGCAAAGCCTATCAAAATATCTGACGCCAAAATTGGCGATCGAGCCGTTGGCGCTAACCCGCTGGGTTCTGAGGGTCTAGATGAAAACGTTTTTTACGAGATACCCCACTACGTCTACCAGTTGCGCTTTAACGCCGAGGACGGATCGGAAT
>CADCOO010000381.1 GCA_902803085.1 uncultured Planctomycetota bacterium | reverse complement strand
TAGTACCTGCAAGGAATTTGTGCAATGGACATATCAATTCTCTTATCGCTACAGTCCTTTCGTAACGGCGCGGGCGCCTGCCTGACCGATTTCTTGGATCAGATGACGTTCTTCGGCGAGAACAGTTTCATCGCGATCGCCTTGGCGCTATTATATTGGTGCGTGAACAAGGAGTTAGGCGTCTATCTACTCATGGGCTACTGCGGCAATCGCTTCGTCAATAGTTTACTGAAGGTTACGTTCTGCGTCTACCGCCCGTGGATACGAAGCGCGGCTATTATTCCATATGCCGACGCGCAGGCGTCCGCGACCGGCTACTCGTTCCCGAGCGGTCATACGGCGAACGCGACGACGGTCTACGGAGGCTCGGCGTTGCGTAGGGAATTTCCGAGAATGTTGCGCGTTCTCTTCTTCGTAATCGTCGCGCTTGTCGCGCTCAGTCGTATGTTCCTCGGCGTGCACACGCCTCAGGACGTGCTCGTTTCATTCGGCGTCGGAATAGCCGTTATGTGGGGCGTCCTTAAATTAACGCAATGGTTGCAACGTCGTCCGGAAAAAGACGTAACCGTCGCGGTAATTGCGGTCGCGCTCTTCATCCTGCTAGGACTATACGCCGCGTTCAAGTCGTACCCTGAGGATTACGACTCGCAGGGCAAACTAATCGTCGACGGCGCGAAAATGGCGAACGATACCTTTAAGGGCGTCGGCTGGGGGCTCGCGTTCTTTCTCGGTTGGGCGTTGGAGCGGCGATTCGTACGTTTCTCAACCGAGATCGCTTGGACGCAGAAAATCGCGCGTTGCGTAACGGGCGCGTTAGGATACTACGCGATCGTCTTGATTCTACTGCCGATCCTTAAAAGCGCGGTTCCAGGGTATTGGGGGACGATTCTAACGTGCTTTATCCAGATGTTCTACGTAACGTACCTGTTTCCAGCGTCGCTAAAATATTGGGAAAAGCCTAACGCGACGGGACGATAGAGCAAGTTTCGGAAGTTGCCAACGCGCGCGAGAGATAAAAAGGCGTCCGTACGACTAAGCTCGTGCGGACGCCTCTATATTACGATCTTGTGTCGCGCGCTGATTATTTCTCGTGAACCGGCGCGCCGACGTCAAAGGTTTCTTTAACGTTCTTGGAGCCGATCGTAATTTCGAGATCGGTCGTTTCCTCGGAACGGTATTTCGCGTCCACTACGTGGAAATCCGTACCGTAGTCGCCGTTTTTACCGTATTCTTCGCCTTGAGTTTCGCCCTCGGTAACGAGCTTCAGCACGATCACTTTCGCCGTTCCCTGTTGTGCGCCTGCAAAACCGTAGGTTACCATGGTGGCGACCCCGTTCTCGTCCGTTATACCGCTCGTCGGGTACTTAACGGGCTCGTTGTACTTGAGCATGACCGAGGCGCCTTCTAGCGGCTTGCCTTCCTGAGTTATTGTGATCTTAGTCGGGGTCATATCCGGCGGTAGATCAGCGGGTCGTTCGCTGTTTTTATGGCATCCGACGGCTAGGGTCAGTAGGAGCGTCGCGAGCGTAAGAACGCTGGTTAATCTTTTCATATTATTTCTCCGTCGCTCTTGTAGCGAGGCGTTTGAAATTTCGTAGTGTTAGTTCGAGCGGCGCGCGAATCTCGTCGTTCGCCGCTCGAACGTTATGAACGTGTTTTCACGCGCACAGCGACGTCGATTGCGGTCGTTTTAAGCGCGTTCGTCAAGCGCTATAGCGAGACGGTCTCGCCGCAGTTCGGGGTACCCAGAGCGCCCCATACTCCGCGCGGACTCGGACCGGTCAGATACATCCCGGATCGCGATTCCACAGCGCCGTTGCATTCGATGGTGTCGGAAATAAATCGCACGGAGCCGTCGAGCATTCCGCAGTTGACGCCGCCGCTGTGATTACTGGTCGGCGCGAGAATACCAGGTCCCCCTTCTTCTGCGTCGCGCTTGGTGCAGGATGCGGAGTTCGGCGGGTTAACGGTATTAAACGCGGTATGAACCGGCTTGCCGTCGACCCAGTTGCCGCAACGCGCGTAGGAGGTAACGGGGCAACTGTAGACCGTCGGGTTGTTCGGGTCTTTGAGGTTCAAGCACAGCGCGGGCGTAATCTTCCAGTGTCCGGAGTCGAACGCCTTATCGTTCGCGACGGCGCCCTTGATTTTATTGGAGGTCCAGTCGCCGGCGACCGCTTCTGAGCATACGATCGTATTGCTCGTGCCGTCGGTGCAGAACGCAAACTGACGCTTCTCGTAGTAGTAGAATAGCGAGCGCTTGCCGACGTCGCCTTCGCCTTCGTCGTCGTACCCGGGGTCGCCCGGACCGATTTGCGCGATGAGCTTCGTGCCGCCGTTGCCGTCGTTGGCGAGCCGGTGGCTACTGTCGTTCGCGCGGTCGACGCGGGACGCGTTGTCGCCCATGCAGTAGACGATATTGGTCGGGCGTCCGTCGCCGTTCGCGGAGCTCAGCTTGAGGAGCTGGTCGCCTTGAGCGCTCGGGCATAGGAACGTTTCGACTTTAGCGGTGCGCGTCTCCCATGCGGCGCTTTTGTCGTTAAGTGGCAGCCATGGGCAAAGAATGTTGGCGTTGCTGTCGAGCGCTTCCTTGAGGGGCATTTGCTCGATGTAGGGTAGAAGCTGGTAATGAACGCTCCAGCGGACGTCGGACGCATAATAGCGGATCTTGGAGCCCCACGCGCCTTGGTAAGGCAGGTGGTT
>CADCOO010000380.1 GCA_902803085.1 uncultured Planctomycetota bacterium | reverse complement strand
GCGACGGGCGGGTACGGCAATACGTACTTCCTTTCGACGAACGCAATGAACAGCAACGCTTCGGCGGCAATTCAATGCTATCGCAAAGGCGCCTTTTTCGCGAACCCCTGCTTCGTCCAAATTCACCCGACGTGCATTCCGGTCCATGGCGAGCAGCAGTCGAAACTTACGCTCATGTCGGAATCGTTGCGCAACGACGGGCGAATCTGGGTTCCTAAGAAGAAGGAAGACGTCGAGAAGCTGCGCAAAAAGCAAATCAAGCCGTCGCAGATTCCGGAACAAGATCGCGATTACTATCTCGAACGTCGCTACCCTGCGTTCGGCAACCTCGTGCCTCGCGACGTCGCCTCGCGCGCCGCGAAAGAGCGTTGCGACGCGGGCTTCGGCGTCAACGAAACCGGACTCGCCGTTTTCCTCGACTTTGCGGAACCGATCAAACGTCTCGGGCGCAAGGTCATTGAAGAGCGCTACGGCAACCTCTTCCAAATGTACGAAAAGATCACCGACGTCAATCCGTACGAAGAACCGATGCAGATTTACCCGGCGATCCACTACACCATGGGCGGACTCTGGGTCGACTACGACCTCATGACGACGATTCCGGGTCTGTACGCGATCGGAGAAGCGAACTTTAGCGACCACGGCGGCAACCGTCTCGGGGCGTCCGCGCTCATGCAAGGTCTCGCCGACGGATACTACATCCTGCCCTACACGATCGGCGATTATCTCTCCCACGACATTCAGACGCCGAAGATCGACGTCAATAATCCCGCGTTCCAGGAAGCGGAAGACCGCATTAAAGAACGTATTAAAAAGATCATGAAGATCAAGGGTAAGCAACCGGTCGACGCTCTCCATAAGAAGCTCGGTCACATTATGTGGGAATACGTCGGCATGGCGCGCAACGAGCAAGGTCTTAAGAAGGCGCTTCAGCTCATCGACGAGCTTAAGAAGGAGTTCTGGACCGACGTCCTCGTTCCCGGCGTCAACGAAGATTTCAACCAGGAACTCGAAAAAGCGTTACGACTCGCCGACTACCTCGAGATCGGCAAGCTAATCGCGCTCGACGCGCTCGCTCGTAACGAATCCTGCGGCGGGCACTTCCGCGAAGAAATGCAGACGGAAGAGGGCGAAACGAAACGCGACGACGAAAACTACATGTACGTTGCCGCCTGGGAATACCGCGAGAACAAGGACCCCGAGCTCCACAAAGAGCCCTTGGTCTATGAAGAGGTCAAAGTCGCGACCAGAAACTACAAAGACTAGTCGCGTTTAAACTCAGGTAATTGCGGTCTATTCAACTGAAAATAACCCACATTAACATAAAAGCGCTGGAAAGATGAAATTTACACTCAAAATTTGGCGACAAAAAAACGCGAAGGCGAAAGGGCGATTTGAAACGTACAAAATCGACGGTATTTCGCCCGACACGTCCTTTCTCGAAATGCTCGACATTCTCAATAACAAGCTAATCGTGGAAGGCAAAGAACCGGTCGCGTTCGATCACGACTGCCGCGAGGGCATTTGCGGCATGTGTTCCCTCTACATCAACGGACGCGCGCACGGTCCGGACGACGAAATTACGACGTGCCAGCTCCATATGCGCAAGTTCAAGGACGGCGATACGATTACGATCGAGCCCTGGCGTTCCGCCGCGTTCCCGGTCGTTAAAGACCTCGTCGTGAACCGCAACGCGTTCGATCAGATTCTCCAAGCCGGCGGTTTCATTTCGATCGGCGGAATGGTACCGGACGCAAACTCGATTCTGATTCCGAAGAAAGACGCGGACGAATCGATGGACGCGGCGTCGTGCATTGGGTGCGGCGCGTGCGTGGCGACGTGCAAAAACGGATCCGCGATGCTATTCGTGGCGGCGCGCGTTTCCTCGCTCGCGAAGCTGCCGCAAGGTCGCGCGGAAGCGGCGCGGCGCGCGCAGGCTATGGTCGCGAAGATGGACGAACTCGGGTTCGGCGCATGCTCCAATACGCAGGCGTGCGAAGCGGAATGTCCGAAGGGCGTAACGATCGCTCATATCGCGCGTCTTAATCGCGAATTCCTTTTTGCGAAGTTAGAAAACTAACGTCGAGCGCGGTAGTTGCGCTAGTCGCTTTAAGCGGCGCCGATCGGGCTTTCCTCCTTTGGGTTCCTTGTAGGGACCCGCTCGGTTCGGCGCCGCGTTTTTACGCTAGTCGCGCGTTGCGCGGCGACTTACTAAGGTCAAACGATAAGAAGATTTACAATGTCTCGAATTAAGCACGTCGCGATTTTCGCGACACTTTTAACGTTGGCGCTCTCAACCAGCGCGCTCTTCGCCGTTGTTCAAGACCCGGCGTCTCAGCCGACGGACGAATCGGCGGTCGCGGCGGTAGAAGCCGATAGTCAAGTAGAAGGAGCCGAAGTCGGCAAATGCGGCAAAGATTGTTCGTGCGGTCCGGAATGCGGATGCTGCGACGACGTCAGATGCGACGCCTGCTCCGGCGACGCTGAACCTGGGACGACCGCCTCGTGCCAGTGCGGCAAGGACTCCGCGTGCGACGACTGTCATTGCGGCGGCGAAAAGTGCGCGTGTCCCGTCAAATCGGGCTTCATGACCGCGCTCGCCAAATGTCCTTATCTTGAAAAAATCGTCGTTTCCTCCTTCAGCTACCCCCTCTTCCTCGTCTTTTTGATTACGGTGCTCGGCTATTTGCTTGGTAAAATCGAGGTTAAGGGCGTCGGATTGGGAACGGCGGGCGTCTTTTTGGTCGCGCTTGTCGTCGGGCATTTCGGGTACGCCGACTCCTCGCTCTTCCATAAAATCGGGCTTGTTACGGTTGACGAAAGCGCGTTAAAGTCCTCGATGAAGCTAGTTGAAAACTTGGGGTTGCTCTGCTTCGTTACGAGCGTTGGTTTTATTGCGGGACCGAAATTCTTCCTGAATCTTAAGCGAAACGCGAAATCGTACGCGTTGCTAGCGGTCGTCATTATTGGATCTGCCTCGTTGACGTGCGCGGCGATTATTCTGCTCACCGACATTGGCGCGCCGATGGCGGTCGGCATTCTTTCCGGCTCGCTCACGACGACGCCCGGCTTCTCGGCGGCTAAAGAAGCGCTCGCCGACGAACACCTCAAAGACGTCGTTACGATTGGACACGCGGTCGGCTACCCGTTCGGGGTCGTCGGCGTCGTTCTCTTTGTCCAAATCGTGCCGAAAATGCTAGGGGTCAACATTGAAGAGGAGCAGAAGAAGATCAACGCGTCGGAAGAAATCGTCGTCGAACACGCCTTGCCCAAAAAGCTCCTTAAGCTCGACCCGATCGGACTTGGTCCTTTTGCGCTGGCGATCATTCTCGGAATTTTACTCGGTAAAATTTCGATTCCGCTCCCGGGCGGCGCGTCCTTTGCGCTCGGCAATACGGGCGGCGCGCTCATTATGGGTCTGATTTTGGGGCATTTTGGTCGTCTTGGTCCGATTAGTATGCAGATTTCGTCGGAATTTCTCAAATCCTTCCGCGAGTTCGGGCTGGTCATGTTCCTCATCGGCGCCGGCGTTCCCGGCGGCGGCGGTTTCGTCGAGTACGTGGCGAAGTACGGTTTCATTCTCTTCGTGTACGGCGCGATTATGGAACTTGTGCCGATGATCCTCGGCTTCCTCGTAGCGCGTTACGGCGTTAAGTTGTGCCTCTTCAACAACCTCGGTTCGATTACGGGCGGCATGACGTCGACCCCCGCGCTCGGCGCGTTGATCAACACGGCGAAGACGGACGACGTGGCGGCCGCGTACGCCGCGACGTATCCCGTCGCGCTCGTTCTCGTCGTACTCGCGTCCCAGTTCCTCGTAACGCTACTCTAGCGCGCGAGGTCGTCGCGAACTAAAAATTCGGCGTCGCCGAGACGAATCTCGGCGGCGCCGTTTTTTTGCGCGACCGTAAGTTTCTAACGCGCAACAGAACGGAACGGGTTATTTCTTTTCAATGACGTCTGCGGGCTTGCCGCGCCAGCACTGCGGCTGCTCGACGCCGAAGAGGGCGAGGATCGTAGCGGGCGCGTCGAAGTTCGCAAAGGCGCCGGTAATTTCGCCCTGTTTGATTCCCTTGCCGCAGATAATAAAGGGCGCTTCCATGTGATCGAGCCGCGCGTCGCCGTGTCCCTTATCGGACCCGCCGTGGTCGGAGCAGAAGTAGACGACGACGTCTTCCATGCCGACCTCGTCGATCTTAGCGAGAATCTTGCCGACGTATTCGTCAATCTTCGTCATCTTCGCCTGATATTCCGGCGTTCCCCAGCCGATCGAGTGACCGATATGATCGGGATCGTCAAAGTAGATGAAAGTAAAGGTCGACTTCTCTTCGAGCATTTGCAGGCCCTTTTCGAGGACGAGCTCGTCCGATTCCTCGACGGAGTCGGCTTTCATATAAGCGGATTCGTCGACGGCGTCTTGGTCGTAGCAGAAGCCGATCCCGTCCCAATTAAAGACGGCGCGCGCGGTGAAGCCTGGGATATTGTCCTTCAAAACGCGAAACATATCGGGAAAGTAGCCGCGCTCGTTCACGTAAATGGCTTCGATTTCAGGCGCCTTGCTATTCCAGTTGCGATAGCCGTGCATTTCGGACGGCGCGCCGACCATTAAGGTGTGCCAGTTAATCGCGCTCGACGACGGCAGGACGCTGCGCATATGGAGCGTCCAGGAGCCGTTCTCCTTCATTTTCTTAAGGTTCGGCAGTTCGTCCCATTTGACGTAGTGCGAGCCGAATCCGTCGGCGCCAATCCACACGACGTGCTTAACGCCGGTCGGGGATTGAGCTTCTTGCGCAGACGTCGTCGCAACGAACGCGCAGACCAGTAAAAACGCGATAACAACGGAAAGTTTCTTCAGCATAATAACAACGCTTTCTTAAATGTTAGATTCGACGTGCGGCGCGGCGTCGATCGTTCAACGCGCGCCGCCTTAGGGTATCGTTACGCAGGTCGCTCGCCCAAGGGAGCGGCGAACGATCGCTATTTCGCAAGGACGTCGGAAGGCTTGCCGCGCCAGCACTGCGGCTGCTCGACGCCGAAGATCGACAGAACGGTCGCGGACGCGTCGAAGTTCGCGGTCGCGTCGGTAATTTCGCCGACCTTAATTCCCTTGCCGCAGATAACGTAGGGAACTTCCATGTGGTCGAGTCGACCTTCGCCGTGCCCCTTGCCGGAACCGCCGTGGTCGGAGGTGAAATAGACGACCGTGTCGTCCAAAATGCCGAGCTCTTCCAAATGTTTGAGAATCTTGCCGATATAGTCGTCGACTTCCGTTAGCGCCGCCTGATATTCCGGAGTTCCCCAACCGATGTTGTGCCCGACGCGATCAGGATCGCCGAAATAAATGAAAGCGAACGTCGGTTTCGTATCAAGCTGCTTGAGCGCCGCCTGATAGACCTGCTCGTTTCCCTTGTCGGTAATATTCACGTTATCGTCGACGGCGTCGTTATCGTAGCAGAAGCCAATTCCATCCCAGTCGAAAACGGAGGTCATGCGACAGTCTGGCATGGCGTCTCTTAGAACGCGAAAGACGTCGGGAAAATACCCGCGTTCGTTCACGTAAATCGCTTCGATTTCCGGCTCTTTACTATTCCAATTGCGATAGCCGTGCATTTCGGAAGGAGCGCCGACCATGAGCGTATGCCAGTTGATTGCGCTCGACGACGGTAAGACGGAACGCATATGAAGCGTCCAGGAGCCGTTCTCCTTCATTTTCTTGAGGTTCGGGAGCTCGTCCCAATTGACGTAATGAGCGCCAAAGCCGTCGGCGCCGATCCACACGACGTGCTTAACGCCGGTCGGAGATTGTGGCGACTCTTGACCGACCGCAGTCGCAACGAACGTGCAGCTTAATAGAATCGCCGACAATGCGAATAGTTTCTTCAGCATAATATCGCGTGCTTTCTTAAAAAACCCAAAAATCCAAGCGGCGCGACGTCGGAAGACCAACGCGCGTCGCTCTTGAATTACTTTTCCATACGCCGCTCGCGAACGAAACGACGAACGACGCTAAACGAGGACTACTTATCGAGGACGTCCGCGGGCTTGCCGCGCCAGCATTGCGGCTGTTCGACGCCGAGAATGGAGAGAGCGGTCGCGGGCGCGTCGAAGTTCGCGGTCGCGCCGGTGATTTCGCCAACCTTAATCCCTTTGCCGTAGACGAGGTAGGGAACTTCCATGTGGTCGAGTCGACCTTCGCCGTGTCCCTTGTCGGAACCGCCGTGGTCGGAGGTGAAGTAGACGACCGTGTCTTCCATCATGCCGTTTTCTTCCAAATGCTGGAGAATCTTACCAACATACTCGTCGACCTTCGTGAGCATCGCCTGATATTCAGGAGTACCCCACCCGATGGTGTGCCCGGTATGGTCCGGCTGACCGAAGTAGATAAAGGCGAAGGTCGGCTTCGTGTCGAGCTGTTCAAGCGCCTTGTTATAGACGCCCTCAAACATTTCGTCTTCCACGAAAACGGCGTCGTCGGCCGCCTCCTTATCGAAGCAGAAGCCAATGCCGTCCCAGTTGTAGACGGCGGTCAATCGACTTTCGGGCAAGGCGTCGCGCAGAACGCGGAAGACGTCGGGGAAATAGCCGCGCTCGTTGACGTAGATCGCTTCGATTTCCGGCTCCTTGCTGTTCCAGTTGCGATAGCCGTGCATTTCAGACGGGGCGCCGACCAGCATGGTGTGCCAGTTAATCGCGCTCGAGGACGGGAGCACGGAGCGCATATGAAGGGTCCAGGAGCCGTTTTCCTTCATCTTCTTGAGGTTCGGGAGCTCGTCCCAATTGACGTAATGGGCGCCGAACCCGTCGGATCCGATCCACACGACGTGCTTAACGCCAGTCGGTGATTTCGGAGCGTCCTGAGCGACGACGAACGCGGTCGTAGCGAGCGCAACGAGCGCGCCTGCCGCAATAACAAAGAACTTCTTCAGCATGTCTAAGCTCTCTTTCACTTGGTTAAAAGTTCGAATACGGTCTGTCGCGCAAATGACGGATCGTTCCCGCGCGACCTCTTCTTAACAGACATTATAGACCTTTGAAAACTGTAGTCAAATTTTGCCGGATTTTTTCTCGACCGTCCTTCAAAACGCGCGCGACACGTTTCTCATCTTTTTCAAGTTGCCTATTTTAACATTTGAACGTCGATTTTCGGACAAGACGAGGGATAAATTTGCAAAAAGCTCAGTTGTTTTGCCGTTTTTCCTCTTGAAGTCTCCACAATTAGCGCTACAATGCAGGTATTGTACCGTAACAGGGGATTCCGCTTGTTTTAGTAAGTGGTTTTTTCTGCGATGGGCAACGTCCATAGTACGCCCCATAAGCGCGACTCCGGGTCGCGCTTCTTTTTTTTCTTGACCGTAGCTTTCGGGTCGCGCGGCGTTTTTCCTCTTGTCTGCCCCTATGAGAAACGTTAGAATCAGCGCGTCGTCGACGCGGCGTCGGCAAATTGGGAAACGGTATGGCAAGGATGGTGAAGTTGGGCTCTTTATTCGGGAAAATACGAACGAACGCAAATACGGTCAACGCGAGGATTTTTTTGATCGTCGCGCTGATCGCGCTGCTTGCGTGCGCGCAGGCGTGCCGCCAGAGGAACGAGAGTCGGTTAAACGAGCCCGCAAACGCCGAGGCGACCAACGAGGAGACTCCGGAAGCGATCGAAGGTCTCACGGCGGAAACGTTGCTGCGCGAAATGGTTTTTGCCTACGCGAGCGCGAAATACTATTCCGACGAAGGCTATCTCGAAGCGCTCTACGAACGCGACGGCGCCCCGGAACTACTCTCATATCGCGAGGATTGCTCCCTGAAATTCGCCAAACCGAACTACGCGCGACTCGAACTGCGCGACGCCGTCGTGCAATTCGACGGGAGAACCGCGCGCGCCGTTATTCGAACCGACGACTACGCTCGACAGGCGATCGAGGCGCCCGCGCCGTTCGTGCTCACCGCCGTAAAAGAATTCTATCCCGACGCGAAATTCGCCGAAGCGGCGCAATTGTGCGCCCCTACGAGCATTTTCTGGACCTCGCCGCAACTCATTCTATTCTTCGCAAAAGACCCGCTCAAAACGCTCGCGCCCCCAGGAGCTAAAATGAAGCTCCTCCAGCCCGCTTACCTATTCTACTCCGACCCAAGCTTCGCCGCCAAACGCGCGCTATGCGACCGCGCGCAGGTCGTTACCGAAGACGGAGAGCGCGTATACTGGGTCGATCGCGAAACGAAGGCGCTCGCGCGGTGCGAACTATCGCCCGAAGGCGTGCTCGCTCCGGAACAGGGCGCAAGGGTCGTTTCCGTCAAGCTGGAATTCCCCGCCCAGACTCTTTCTCACTCCGCAAACCACGATTTAACCGAATTCCAAATCGCGCCGCTCCCCGACTCCGTTCAAGTCGTCGAACGTTTCCTGCCTCCGGAAATCGACGCGCTTCGACGCCAGTTTCCACTATCGGCGCTACGACGCGACGACGGCGAGCCTTTCGACCTGCCCGAGGATAAAAAGACCCTGCTATGCTTCTGGAGCCAAGAGGATCCCGGCTGGCAAGGAACGATACAAGCCTTTGAAGAAGCCGCGCAAGCGACGAGCGAACTCAACTACGTCGCCGTTAATTTGGACGCGTCCCTTTCCGACGCCGACGCGCGCGTCGTCGCGAACGCGGCGGGCCTAACGCGTCCGCTCGCGCGCCTCGATCGCAACGCGCTCATGCGCGACGCGCCGGACTTTCCTACTCTGCGCTCCTCGTCCTTCCTACTGCTCGACGAATCGCGCGACGTTATGCGCTACGTCGTCGAAAGAACGACCGGCTCGCAACTGCGCCGCTCCCTCGCGCGCGCGCTCGAAAGCGACGATCCCGCGGCGGAAGATTACAACGCGCAAAACGTCGTCGCGCAGCAGTTCGCCGCGTTTCTCGAAGACGCGGACGCGCAAGACGCGTATCGAATCGCGCGCGCGCCCAATCTCGAACGCCGACCGCCGCCGAAAATGAATCCCAAAAGCTTCGACCTGCGCGAAGCGTGGCGACTCGACAATCTCCAAGGCGCGTGCAATCCGCTCGCAATCTGCGCCCCCGACGACGGCGCGCGTCAAGGTCAAAAGGCAAACGACGCGACGGACCCCGCGACGGCGCTGCCGGAAAATATGGTCGCGCTACCATGCGAGGGGAACGCGATCGCGCTCGTTAGCGCCGACGGAAAGCTACTGCGCAAAATGACCCCGAGCGCCGCGCTCGACGAGCCGATTACCTTTTTGCGCGCGATTTCCTTCGGAAACGACCAACGCTATTACGTCGCGTCGGCGGCGATGCAGTCGCGCAAGGTTCACCGATTCAACGAGCGTTTTCTCGATCTCGGATCGCTCGACGCGAGCAAGATAGCGCGCCAGTGGATCGGGGACGTATGCTTTGCCGATCTCGATTCCGACGGGACGCCCGAATTAATCGTCGGCGCGGTCGCCGATCCAAGCTACGGTTCAGGCGCGAACGGCGGACTTTACGCAGTCGATATGTCGGACTTAAAGATACGCTGGAAAGACGAAACCGTTTTCGCCCCCTACTGCCTCGCGGTAACGAGCGCGCCGAGACCGGACGGAGTCGGCGAACGCGAGCTTGTGCTCGTCGCGGAACGGTTGGACGACGCGCGAGGCGGAATCGCGGCGTACGACGCGGCGACTGGGGAACGAATCGAGCATTTTAAGATCGACGAGTCGGATTCCGTTCAGCGGTTTGCCGCGAGTTCTCGAATTCCCAAAGACGCGGCGCGAGTCGTCGCGCTCGTAACGAGCCTGGGGTCGACGGAGACGAGTCTCGTCGGGTACGACGCGTCTGGCGAGGAAGCGTGGCGAGCGTCCGCGCCCGGGGTCGAGCAGGACGGCGCGCTTGCGCAGATCATATCGGGCGATCTGGACGGGGACGGAATCGACGAGTGGGCGATTCTGTCGAGCTCGGGCGCCATTCGCTTCTACCGGGCGTCGGGTCGCGAGTTCGACACGGCGCAATTGGGAGAAGAAGCGACGGGCGCGTGCGTCGCGCGCTGGAACGGTTCTTCTTACGTCGTGGTAACCGGTTACAATTCATTGGTCGCGTATCGAGTCGAAGCGAAAGGGGCGCGCCGCGCGCTTTAACGCCATAATCATGACTTTTCAACGCCGCGTTTAGGAATCAATAATGACGCATAACCTTAAACGAACAATCGCGTTATCGCTCGTCGTTGCGACGACGTTCGCGCTGACTTGCCTCGCGCTCTGCGCCAGTTCCTCGAGTCAGGAACGCCAATCGCTCGGCTACCGTTTCGCGCTCACGAAGCAAGGGGCGATTTGCGAAGGAACGCTCGTCGACTGCGGCGCGACTTATTCCGTTGAATTTCAAGGCGGCGGTTCGATTACCGTTTCGAAGCTCGACGTCGTCTTTATTGGAGAAACGCGCGCCGAAATCTACGAGTACCAGAAGAGCAAGACGCGTCTCGAGGACGTCAACGAGGTTCTCAAACTCGCCGACTGGGCGGCGCGCCGCGCGCTAACGAACGAAGCGCTCGCTACTTTGGAAACCACCCTCAATAACTCGCAAGACGCCGCGGAACGCAACGCGCTCTCCAAGAAGATCAAAGAACTGCGCGAAGCGGAACGATTCCGCGAGCAGGCGGCGCAAATGAAATCGGCCGCCGAAGCGCGCGCGCGTCAGACGAACGCGCACGAACGCAAACCCGAACGACAAAAGAAAATGACCGACGAAGAACGCGCGCTCGACGAATGGGGCGACGCGCTGCCGCACGCCGAAATTGAAAGATTCGCGCGCAAAGCCGCGCCCGTGCTCCAGAAACGCTGCGCGCTCGCCGAATGCCATTCGGAAATGGCGCGCGGCGCTCGGTATCGAATCAAGCCGAAGGCGATCGGCGCCGCGCAACGACTCGCGCTCCTCTACAATCTGCGCGAAACGACTCGATACGTCAATTTCAACGCGCTCGAAACGAGCGAAATCCTCAACCATCCGGAGATAATCGACGCGCGCGGAAGCCGCGTCTATCCTTTCGGCGACGATCGAAATTCCGCGCGCGATTGCGAAGCCTTTCTAACCTGGTTCAACGCCCTCGCGCCAGACTCGAAACTAGCGCAACTCGCCGCGCAATATCGCAGTGAAAGGGAAAACAATCCGATTCTGCGCGACTCGCCAGCTTCCAGATACGACTACGAAACGATCGCCAACCCGCAGCCGACGACGCAACCCCTCTCGCCCGGCGACGAAGAATCGGGGTTCGCCAGCCTATTCGACGAGCAAACGCCGCCAAACGCGCCTAATCTCCAGCAGGGCGCCGACGCGTCCTTGCCGCAGGTCTTCCAGCAGGGAATCGATCCGGAAATCGCGAAACTAGCGAGCCAGCCTCAAGAGGACGTCAACTCGCCTGAGGCAGCGCTCCGACGCGCTAATCTCGCCCCGCAAAAAACTTACCGCGACGCCTTCGACCCCAATATCTTCAACGACCGTTACCATCCGGACAAAAAATGAGCTTTACCTAAATTTCACACGCAACCGTCGCGACTTCGGCCGCCAAACCGGGTATAATACAATGGGCGAGCGCCGAACGGCGTTCGAAAATTCCAATGACGATTCGCTTCCGGAGGAAGAGGTAATATATGCAACCAGTATACAAGCGTATCGCTAGCCGGCGCGCCGCGATACTTGTCGCCGTTATCATCGCCTTATGCTTGTCGACCGCCGCGCACGCGCAGCCTGGACCGGGACCTGGTCCCGGTATGCGACGTCCCGCTAGACCGATTCCGTCCGAACGCTACTACGACGGCGTCGGACTCATCGTCGAAGGACGCTTTAACGAAGCGGTTCGCTTCTACGAAAACGAAATACGCAACGGCATGAAGATCGGCGCCAGCTTGTGGATCGACTCCATTTGCTATTACGCGATGATCGGGGAAGCCTATTATCAGGCGGGCAACTACGAAGACGCGCTCAAAAACTACAACGCCGCGCTCAATATCGCCATGTCGTACCCGTCGTGGCAATCGCGCGTAACCTATACCTCCACAGTCGCGCAACGTCCGAAGCCTTCGGCGCCGTGGGGCGCGACTCGACGCGATTGTCCCGTCGGATTCTGCCCCAATAGGGCGACGATCGTCGTCGGCGACGCTCAGACGGAAGCGCATACGGAGCTCGGCATTAGGGCGGAACAGCGCGCGATTCCGATCGATCCGGTCGAAATCATTCGTTGCACGGCGCTCTGCATTCGTCGCCGTACGGAAATAATCGGTCCGCTCGCGCCTTTCGATCCAATGAGCGCGCGCATTATGGACGTCTTTTCGAAACGCTACGTCGCGATTAATCACTGGTCGAACGCGCTGCTCGACGTCGTTTGGGGACTCGCGCTCGAGCAGTGCGACAAGCGCACGAACGCCGTAAAGTCGCTCAGCGAATCCCTGTTGGCGTTGGGACAATGCGACCACAATCTCACGGGCGTCGCGCTGTACGAACTGGGCGAAATCTTTCTCAAGG
This sequence comes from uncultured Planctomycetota bacterium, assembly GCA_902803085.1. Classification (GTDB taxonomy): domain Bacteria; phylum Planctomycetota; class Planctomycetia; order Pirellulales; family Thermoguttaceae; genus RUG369. The sequence continues at coordinate 8,857 of CADCOO010000380.1, read as the reverse complement.
AATCGAAACTTCGTCAGGCGGCGGAATGCTATTACGAGGCGTCCATTTCCGCGTTCCATTACGGCGACGATCTCCTCATGGAGGAGGCGTTGCGCAAGTACGCGAACACGTCGAAGGCGTTTCGTCGAGGCGGCGGCGATCCGACGCTCACGGCGGCGTACCGCTGGGCAAAAGAGCGTCGAAGCCCTCTCTTAACGACGTCCGTCGGGCTGGAACTGGTCGAGGACTTTATCAACGTCGGCAAAATCAAGCTTGCGCGCAGCGGTCTGGACGCCTTGAGCGCGACGATGCGCGGCGGCCTACGTACGACGCAGCACGCGGACCGTTGGAACTATCTGGAAGCGCTCCTCTTTTACGCGACGGGGGACGCGCGCAACGGCGACCTGGCGCTCGACAAGGTCGTTCAGGGCTCGAAGGCGCGTTCGCTCTGGGTTCGTCAGCTCACGAAGCTGGACGGCTTCGTTCAACGCGGATTCTCGTCGAACGGCGCGCTCACGCCGCGCAACGCGATCGAGCTTTACGAGCTACTGCTGCGCGAGCCGACCGTCGTCGACTGGGCGGTGCGTCCGACGGAATCGCTCTCGATACAAATGATCGCGCCGATCGCCGCGTACGAACGTCAGTTTGCGCTGCTAATCGATCGCGATCTCAAAGACAAAGCATTTGAAGTCGCAGAACGCATTCGACGCGAACGATTCTTCTCGACCCAAACTTTCGGAGGGCGCTTGATTTCATTGCGCTATATCCTCACCGCGGACGACGCCCTCTCGACCCCGTCCCTGCGCGCCGTGCGCGAAAGCTTGTTCTTCGACTACCCCGACTTCGCCGAAACGGTCAAGGCGACCGACGCGATCAACGCGGAACTCGCCGCTATGCCGACCGTGCCCGAAGACGTCAAAGGGAAAGAGCTCCAAGCGGCGCTCTTCGCAAAACTCGCGGAAGTCTCCGCGCGCCAGGAGGCGCTGTTGCGCTTTATCGCCGCGCGCCGCGTGCGCATTCCCTACGTCTTCCCGCCGGTTCTTTCCGTCGAGGAGGTGCAAAAGCGAATGCCGGAAGATACCGCTATTCTCGCTTTTATCGCCGCAGAGGGCGATCTCTACGGGTTTATGATAGGACCCGCTAATCTCGACGCGTGGCGCGTCGGCAAGCTGGAGAGCGTCGCGTCCGTCGTCTCCATCTTTCTCAAGACGCTCGGCAACGTCGACGGCTCGCGACAAGTTGAAGCGGCTGAACTCGCCGCCGCGCGCTGGAAAACGCAAGGCTCGAAACTGCGCGAGATTCTGCTCGGCGCCGCAGACGCGGAAGCGGAACGATTCAACATTGTCTTTTCGAAGTTAGTCGTCGTGCCCGACTCTACCCTCTGGTACCTACCCTTCGAGGCGCTCTGTCTACCCAAGGGGGTCGCCGCGGAAGAGGAAGCGCCCGCGCTAGACGACGCGGAGCCCAATCCGGAACAGGCGGCCGAGCCGCAACAGGCGCCGAACGCCGAAGAAACGCAAGCGGACGACGACGGCAATTCAAAAACGCCGGAGCAGGAGTTCGATCTCGACGTCGCCTATCTCGACGATCAAGAGGAAGCGAGCGAGAACGACGAACAAGCCGAAAAAGAGGCCCAAGAACCTGAAACGACGGAAACCGACGAAAACGAGCCCGTCGAGGAAATAGCGACCGAAGAGACGGAAACGCCAGAAGAAACGGAAACGCCCGAAGAGCCGCAACGTCGTAAGTCGGCGTCCGCGCGCAAAAGGGAGGCGCTCGACGCCTACGAAGATTCCCTCATGCCGATGATCGAAGCGGCGGACTTCACCATTCGCTACTCCGCGACCGCGAGTCTCGCGTTGCCAAACGCTATCGGACGCAATTCCTTCGTTGAAACGACGCTCGTCGCCGGAACGAGCTTCCCGAAAGAGCGCCAGGAAACGGTCGACGCCGCGGTCGCGCGATTCGCCGGCGCCGTCTCGAAAACGGAAGCGACCGCGCCGAAAAATATGGCGAATATCCCCGGCGCCATCTACGCCTCTCGACTACGACGACTCGTCGTCTGGGAAGAAGTCGTCGCCAATAATTGGAACTGGGATCCGATCGTGCTCGGTAAATGCAACGTCGGCAACTCCGTTTCGAGCTGGATCGCCGCCCCATGGGGCGCGCCCAGACTACTCGTTATGCCCGCGTTGCGCACGCATGCCGAGGACTCCCTCAAACGCGGAGGCGCGGGACTAGAAATCTTTTTGCCCGTACTCGCCATGCAGGCGTCCGGCGCCGACACGATGCTGCTCAGTCGCTGGAGAACCGGCGGCAGGTCGGCGTACGATCTCTCGCAGACCTTCGTCGAACGTTACGAAAAGGAACCTGCGGCGCTCGCATGGAAGCGCGCCGTCGTCTCGCAAATGAGACGCGACGTCGTCCCGGAAGAGGAGCCGCGATTGCGCAAGCTCGGTCGCTCGGAAAAAATTCCGCAGTACGACGCGCCCTTCTGGTGGGCGGGCTATCTGCTGATCGACTCCGGAGAAGCCGCAAAGGTCGAGGATCTCGATCGCTTCGACGAGGACGCCGCGCGCAAGGCGGAAGAAGAGAACGCGCTCCTTGACGCCGAGAAGCAGGACGACGAGGCGGAAGACGGCGGCTCCGATCCAATCCCGCAGATTCGAGTCCCGGGCCAGGAGGAGGACGGCGAGAACCAGGACGGAGAAGCGACGAAGCCGATTAATCTGACCCCGGGCGCCATTGAAGACGACGAGCTCTCGAAGCTCGACGAAGAGGGGGAAGACTTCTTCGCGCCGATCGAACCCGCGAATCCGACAGGTCCGCAACCTGCCGACGAGAACGCCGACGCGCCGACCGTTCCGGAACCGACCGTTCCCGAGCCCGACGAGCCGGCGGTCGAGGAGCCGGAATCCGAAGCGACCGCGCCGCCGAAGTCTGACGACGCGCCGAAGGAAGACTCCGAAGGCAAGAGCAAGAGTTCTTCGGGCCGGCTCACGCTCAAAGGCAAAGGCAAGACGAAGTAGCGCGAAAATCGTAGCGTTCCGACGCGCGTACGAAGGGGCGCGCGCGTCGGAACGGAAATTTCGCTAAATTTCCTTCCTTTTTTCGTCTTTTACTTGACTCTCGAAACAAAAGCGCGTATTATAAGACATTGCGCGGGTCAAAACGCGCGCAATCCGTATTACTTTCGCGTCGCGCGCCGACGCGATCCGACGTTTAGCACGAGCAAAGCGAGCATAACATGGAATTTTTACCAGGAAACACCGTTGGAATCGACTTGGGCACCACTTTCTCGACCTTGGCTATTGTGAACGAGGAGGGCGAGCCGACCCCAATTCCCAATGAAGACGACGAGGTTGAAACCGCGAGCGTTATTCTACTCGCCGAAAGCAAGCACGTTATCGTCGGACCGAACCGGAGTCGCGCCGCTATGGAAGACCCGGAAAACGTCGTCGAACGTATTAAACGCCAAATGGGCACGGTCGGCTATCACCGCACCTTCGACGGTCATGAAATCACGCCGGAATTCGTTTCGTCCCTCATTCTGCGCAAGCTCAAGCAGGACTGCGAGCGCCAGATCGGCACGATCTCCAACGCGGTCATTACCGTGCCGTACTACTTCAACGACACGCGCCGCAAGTCGACGCAAGACGCCGGTCGCATCGCCGGCCTCAACGTCGTTAGCATTATCAACGAGCCGACGGCGGCGGCGCTCACCTACGCGTGGCATCGCGGCGAACTAGGACGCTCCGACAGTACCGAAAAGCGACGAATACTGATCTACGACCTCGGAGGCGGCACCTTCGACTCCACCGTCGTCGAATACTCCGGCAATAACTTCCACGTCGTTTCTACCGACGGCGACGTTAAATTGGGCGGCGTCGACTGGAACGATCGACTCGCCGACTACGTTTGCCAGAAGTATCAGGAGAAATACGGCGTCAATCTGCACCAGTTCCAAAAGACGATGCAGATTCTACGAAACGACTGCGACGTCGCTAAAATTCAGCTCACGACTCGAGAACAAACCTCTATCTCGTGCCGACACGAGGGGCAAGGGATCTCCGTGCCCGTTACCCGCGAACTCTTCGAAGAGCTCACCTACGACCTTCTCCAACGCACCGCCGATACGACCCAGTTCGTCGTGGAGCAGGCGGGCATGAAGTTCAACGATCTCGACGCGATCGTTATGATCGGCGGCTCCACCCTCATGCCGCAAGTGCCGAGAATGCTCGAGAAGCTCACCGGTCAGAAGCCGTACGTCAGTCCCGACTTGGACCCGCACACCGCCGTCGCGCGCGGCGCCGCGATCCACGCCGCTATTCTGGAAGCGCAGTACAACAAGGGCAATAAGCTCAGCGACCGCGTTAAGAAGCTCCTCGAAAACGTGCGCGAAGAAGACGTCAACTCGCACGGACTCGGCGTCGTCGCGACCGATCCGAAGAGGAATCAGGTCGTCAATCACATTATGATCCCGCGCAATACGACGCTCCCCTACTCCATTTCGAAGACGTTCCAAACGAACAAAGACGGGCAGACGCGCGTCAGCATTCAGGTTATGGAAGGGGACGCGCCCGATCCGACCGCGTGCGCGCTGCTCGGCAAGTGCCGCATTACCGACCTGCCGCCGAACCTCCCGAAGGGAACGCCGGTCGAAGTAACGTACTCGTTCGACAAGACGGGCCGCATCTCCGTCTCGGCGCGCGAAAAGCTCACGAACCAGGAAGCGCGCATTGAGATCGAACGCCGCGGCGTGCTCACGGAAGAAGAGGTCGTTAAGTTCATTCAACTCGCGGATCAATATTCGATCGAGTAATCTCGACGTTCCCGTTCCATTTAACGTTCGCAGTCGCTCGCACGGCGCGTGCGACTGCGCTTTTGTCAATTCGTTCGTCCACTCCACTGTAAAGGCGGATTATGCGCGTTTTTATTAAATCCATTCTCATCGGCGTCATACTAGGTCTCGTGATCGGCTACGCGCTCGGCGCGACTCGAGCCGCGCTCAAACCGTGGGACGTCTCGCTCGAAGTCAATAAAGGCAAGGAATTCGCCGACGTCGGAAAAGAGGAAGAGAAAGTCGTCGACAGCGAGCATGGTCCGCGCGTTAAGGTCGACAATATCCTCTACGATTTCGGTATTCTTGAAAAGAACGCGGCGCAGGAAAAAGGCGAACATCTCTTCTATATTGAAAACGTAGGCGACGAGCCGCTGACCCTCGCCGACGGCGGCAAGGCGTGCTTCTGCACTGAATTCACTATCTCGAAATCCTCCGTTAAGCCCGGGGATAAGGCGACCATTACCTTTAAGTGGGACGCCGCGCGCTCAGGCGGAGTCTTTAATCAAGGCGTTCGCGTCCTAACGAACGACCCGAAAATGAAGGAAGTGAGATTCTACGTCAAGGGACTCTATACCTCGCCGATTATCAGCGATCCGTCCGAACTACTCTTCTCCTCCGTCTCGACCGGCGCGACGACCGCGCGACCCTTCAGAATTATGGGGTTCGAAAAGAACGAGGACGGATCCGCCATGGATCTGCAAATTAACGAAATCGAACTTACCGATTCCGAACATTTCCAGGTCGAAATTGAAAAGGACGATATCGCCAATCTAACCCCGGAAGACTACGCCAATAAGCTCCACGCGGAAGCGACCAATCTCTTTAAGGGCGTTCTCACAATGAAGCCGGGCATGCCGCAAGGCGCGTTCCAAGAGATCCTGCGACTGCGCGTCAATAGCGAGAAGACGCCGATCTTTGAGATTCCGATTCGCGGGCAGGTCATTAGCAGCGCGATTAAAGTCGTCGGACCTATGTACGACGATAAAATCGACGGCGCGCTCAAACTGGACAACGTCAAACAGGAAACTGGCAAGGCGACGACCTTGCGCATTACCGTCCTCGAAGCGATTCCGGCAAACGCCGAAACGATCTTCGTTAAGAAAGTCCAGCCGGAATGGATCAAGGTCGACCTGACCTACCCGCCCGAGGAACTGCAGAAAGCCTCGCCGATACGACTCGTCGAAGCCAACGTACAAATCCCGCCGGGAGCCCCGCTAGGCGCCTTTATGGGGCCGGGAAAAGACCAGCTCGGAGAGATCGTCTTCTCGATCGGCGCCACGCCGGAAACGTCGCAAGAGCTCATTATACCCGTGCGATTCGCCGTCGCGCCGTAACGGTGAAAACGACCGTTCCGCGTTGAAGAAAACTCGCAATCCTATCGTCGCCTCGCGCGCTGCGGTAGGATTGCGTCTTTTTTTGGCGGCGATTCCTTCAACGCACGACTGCGGCGCGTCCGCAGGTTATTTATTGGGGAAATCGTAACGCTAGCGCCATACGACCGACGAAAACAAAGCCCCCCTTTTTTCTCAAAAAACCCCGAAAACGCACTGCCGAACCCTTCAGCTTTTCCCATTTAACGTTAAAATAGAAGTGATTGCGCCGTGCGATTATTGAAACCTCGCATGGCAAAAGGTTGGTTTAGTATAGCATTTACAGTCAAACCGCGCCCACGCGCCGGTAATACCAGTTTAGAGCGCTCATATGGAAAACTCTGAAGACAAAAAAGTCGACGTCGTCGCTGAAGAAAACACGCAACCTCAAGACGCCGACCAAGCGCAAACGCCCGCGACTGAAAACGCGGACGCGAACTCTACTTCCACCCCCATTCAGACGATCGACGCCATTAATTCCGGCGCCGCCGTCGTTACCGCCGATCTCATTGAAGCGCGTATTCGCGAAGCCGCAAGTAAGCGCGGCGACTCCGAAGGCAAGCGACCCGGCGCCGCGCCCCTCGCCGACAAGCTCCGTCAGGCGAACGGTCGCGCCGAAAATCGTCAGCGACCCGCGCGACCGCCGCGAAATCGCGAAAACGCCGAAGGCGAATCCGAAGGCGAGGAGCGACCGCAGCGTCGCGCGCCCAAGGTCGTCGTGCCGAGAATGGCCCCGACTACCTCCGTTCAGGTCCCCAATCGACGCGAAGCGCTCTCCGGCGAGCTCGCGGAAGAGTTCGAAAATATCAGTCTCGACGGCGACGCGCTCGAATCTCTCATCTCCGAAACGAGCGCGATTGCGTCCGCGGACCAGCTCGAAGAGGGCGCCAAGGTCAACTGCCGCATTGTGAGCATTCACTTGGAATCCGTCTTTATCGACGTCGGCGCGCGCGAACAGGGCGTTATTCCCCTCAAGCAGTTCCCCGACGACTATACCCTCGAAATCGGCCAAACCTTCGAGGGCGTTATTACGAAATTCAACTCTGCGGACGGCGTCTATGAAGTCTCGCTCCCGCTCGCGGCGGCGGAGTCCGGCGACTGGCTCAGTCTCACGAAGGGCGCGATCGTCGAAGCGAATATTACGGGCGTTAATAGCGGCGGACTCGAATGCCTCGTCGGCAAGCTGAAGGGCTTTATGCCGTTCAGTCAAATTGCGATCTTCAGAGTCGAGAACGCCGAAGAGTACGTCGGCGAACGCTGGAAGTGCATTGTTACCGACGTCGTTCCGGAACGACGCCGACTCGTCGTGAGCCGTCGCGCCTTTATGCAGAAGGAGCGCGAAGAGCTCCGCGAGAAGACGATCGCCGAGCTCGCCGTCGGCCAGACGCGAGAAGGGCTCGTTCGCAAGATTATCGACGCGGGCGTTTTCGTCGATCTCGGCGGGGTCGACGGGTTCATTCCCGTCTCGCAACTCTCGTGGGGTCGCGTGCGTCATCCGAGCGAGATCGTTAAGGAAGGCGAACGCATTAAGGTGCGCGTCGTGAGCATCGATCTCGAACGCAATCGCATCTCCCTCTCCTTCCGCGACGAAACCGTCGATCCGTGGTCGACCGTTGAGACGGTCGCGCCCGTCGGCGCCGTCGTGCGCGGCAAGGTTACCAGCGTTATGGCGTTCGGCGCGTTCGTCGAGATCGCGCCCGGACTCGAAGGACTCGTTCACATTAGCGAAATCTCCTATAAGCGCGTGCAAGCGGTCTCCGACGCCCTCCAGGTCGGCGATTACGTCGACGCCAAAGTTCTCAACGTCGAACTCGATAAGCGCAAGATCTCACTCTCCATTAAGCAGACCCAGCCCGATCCGCGCCAGGTCAAAAAGGCGGAAGAAGACGCGCAGCTCGTTAAGTCCGCCGAAGAACAGCGCGCGAAAGACGAGGAAGAAATCCAACGCTCCAAGGAACGAATTCGCGAACTCAATAAGAAGTTCGGTAAGAATCGTAAGCTCGGCGGCGGACTCGGCGACGATTTCGACGACGGCGGCACCGGACTCCACTTCTAAACGACGAACCGCGCTCTTTGGCGGCGTCGGTTGATATTTGCCCGTCGGGCGCGCGCGGCGCGATCCGGCGGGCTTTTTTGTTGCGTCAATTCCACTACAAGACGCGCATTTGGCGCTCAACGAGCTTTTTCCGAGAGTATTTTTTGGCCGTGAAAAAATTTTTTTCGCGGTCAAAATGGGCGGGAAAAACTGTCAAACGTCAATAAGAAATTCCTATGCTAATATAAGCAATATCTTTCTTACGATAAAGTTACAAACCAAGCCGCCAAGAGGAGTTTTTCAAAAAGACGTTATTTGACCTACCTGAAAACGGTCGACTCCGTATTTTCCCGAGTCGGAGGTCTTTGCTAAGGAGAATGAAAAAACTCGGGTTTCTTCACAATTCCTTTTCTGACATGGTAGTTGCGACGCGCCTAGATTAAAAACCTCGCCAGAGTCGGAACTGGACCGCGACGAGCGCGCTAAAGAAAAAATCGCCGCCGCCGCGTGCAAAGCTCTTTAATTTGGTTATAATGGCGCTTAGCGGCTTTTCCTTTGCACAAGGGAAAGGGAAAGACAAACGCGAGTTCGTTAGACGCGGCGTGCGAGCGACGACGCGCGCGCCGAATT
>CADCOO010000379.1 GCA_902803085.1 uncultured Planctomycetota bacterium | reverse complement strand
GACTCGCGAAAGAAGCGGGCTTTGAGCCCCTCTCGCTCGAAGACGCCGTTAAGCAAGCCGACGTCGTCGTTCTCACACTCCCGGACGAACTCCAAGCGAAGATCTTCCGCAATCAAATCCGCCCGAACCTCAAGTCGGACGCCATTATCCTCACGACCCACGGCTTCAACGTCCACTACGGTCTCTTCGACCTGCCCGAAGGCAATCGTGCGATCATGATCGCGCCGAAGGGCCCCGGTCACCTCGTTCGCGCCGAATACGTCAAAGGCGGCGGCGTTCCCTGCCTCATCGCGCTCGACGACAAATGCGGCGATCGTGAAAAGGCGATCGGTCTCGCGTACGCGAAGGGTATCGGCGGCACGCGCGGCGGCGTCATCCAGACGACCTTCCGAGAAGAGACCGAAACGGACCTCTTCGGCGAACAAGCGGTTCTCTGCGGCGGCGTCAGCCACCTGATCCAAGCTGGTTTCGAAACCCTCGTCGAAGCCGGTTACCAGCCGGAAATGGCGTACTTCGAATGCATGCACGAAATGAAGCTCATCGTCGACCTCTTCTACGAGGGCGGTCTGAGCTACATGCGCTACAGTATTTCCAACACGGCGGAATACGGCGACTACACCCGCGGTCCTCGCGTCATTACCGCCGAGACCAAGAAGGCGATGAGAAAGATCCTCGACGAAATCCAAAACGGTCAATTTGCACGCGAATGGCTTCTCGAGAATGAAGTCGGCGCCCCCGCCTTCAAGCGCGAACGCGCCATTCATCACGAGCACCTTCTTGAGAAGGTCGGCAAGCAGCTCCGCAAAATGATGAAGTGGATCAACGCGAAAGAATTCTAATTTGAATCGTTCGCAATTTGGCGTCTAGCTAATCGACGCTTTTCGTTAATTGAACAAAGGGGGAACGTTTACGGACGTTTCCCCTTCATTATTCTCAAACGCAAAAGAAAGGGCTCGAATCCCAAATGGCGCAACCGTCCCCTCCGCCGCCGACTGGCAAGATAGCCGGAATCGACTACGGCTCCGTGCGCGTTGGTATCGCAGTTACCGACGCGGAACGCATTATCGCCGTGCCGTACGAAATCTATCGACGACGCAACGAGAAACTCGACGTTCAATATTTCCAAGAGTTTGTTAAAAACGAGCGAATCGTCCACTTCGTCTTCGGTCTGCCGCTCCACTGCAACGGCGATCTGAGCGATAAGGCGCGCGAAGCGATGGAATTCGCCAATAAGCTAGCGGACGCGACCGGACTCTCGATCGATTTCCTCGACGAACGCTTTACGAGCGCGATCGCGGAAGATTACCTGCGTCAGGCCAAACTCACTGCGAAACAGCGGAAAGAGAAACTCGACAAAGTCGCCGCGCAGATTATTCTCTCGACCTATCTCGAACGAGGATGCGTCGGAACCAGGGAGCTTGAAGCGCTCGATTAATGAAAAATCTCCGAAATAGCCTTGACGTTTGATCGAAATAGCCTAGACTCTGGAGCGTTAGGGCGTCCGTTGCGAAAAGCCGTTCGTCGGCAAACTTTCCGTCGGGGGAGCTGTTTAGCGTTGAGCCCGCCGCAAAGCGACGAAAGGCGAATAAAAAGTTCGTTCAAGGACTAAAGAATAACGGATTCACGCTGAATGTGGAAATTCGTTCAATTTGAACGGATTCACGCGGGAATGCGGAAATCCGTTCATTCGTAATACGTCAGGCAACAGGAGAAAAGGTTTCCGCCGAAATCTAGGATAAGAGATAAGGAAGAATAGGACGATCATTGAGAGCACGGGCGAAGCCTGGCGGTCTCGACTTTTTGCGCAGTTGTGTCTAATCAACGCGACGTGTGAAGACGACGTCCGGACTAAAAGATAAGACGCGGCGCATGGTGCGTCGCGTCGTTACGAAGTATCCTTCCTTTGCGCGGCGGCGCTTTTGGCTCGAATTTGCCGGGCAACAAAGAGAAAAAACCAGCACGGGGTAAGCGACGCTCCTTGGTAGCGCAGGCTACAGGTCGCAAGTGCGGAATTTCCTCCTCAATCGTAGGTTTGAGTCGATCGTTTTACGATCGGGGCGAGTTTTCTCG
>CADCOO010000378.1 GCA_902803085.1 uncultured Planctomycetota bacterium | reverse complement strand
TCGTGCAAGCTACCAGCTCTATTATACCTACGCCGATTTCTCGCCGGCGATCGACCAAGGCGACGACAAGCGCGCCCAGTCGCAAGCCGTCGCCTTTAAGAACGTCGAGACGAACGAACGGAATTACGTAACCGTCGATATTCAGCGCAGGGTGGATTGGCCGCGCGTTCAGGGCTCCCAAATCGACTTGGGCGCGTACGAATCGGTCGGCGACGTACGACCGCGCGAAGTCCCGTCCCTCGTCGTAACCTCGCTTGAAGACATTATCAACCCGTACGACAATAAGATCACTCTGCGCGAAGCGGTCGAACGTTACTCAATGGCGAGTTATTATAATCGCTACTGGCCCAATCTCACGACGACGAATCTGCCGGGCGATACGGTCCCGACGATCTATTTCGACGCCGCGCTCGTCGGGAAGACGATCCAGATCCAAGGAAACGACGCGCACGCCTTCGCGATTATCGGTTATGACGCGACCGCCGCGCTTTCTCAGGGAATTCTCGTCAATCATTCCCTTACGATCGACGCGACGAAACTCTATGACTTTAATCTGTCCGAAGGCTTCGAGCACGTTATGAATTTCCTCGACGACGACGGGTTTGAGCGCGCGTACGACTATAAGTATTTCGACGATCAAGGGGTAGAGACGGCGGAACTCGCGAACAAGGCGACGAGCGTCGCCTACGACGTTGCGAAATTCAAGGATTATGCCGGCGCCGGTCAGGCGATTACCGTTAAGACGCGCGAGAATCCCTCGGCGGAGGCGGGCGCGTCCGCTATGATCGTCGCGACTCCGGCGAACGCTACGAAGCCGATTGACGTTACCTTTAAAGGTCTGGCCTTTACCGCGCCGGAAGCGAATCTGGCGCTGCGCGTTAATGAATCGAGCTTTACCGACCGCTTCAAGCTTATGGAGAAGCACGCGGTTTCCGGGGTCGTCGCGGGCAATGCGAACCTTACGATCGAGAAGAGCCGTTTCTATAATCTCGACAACGGCGTTTTTATGCCGGGGTGGAGCGTTGGACTGACGATCGACGAATCGACCTTTGAACTTCCCGGCGCGGGGACCTTTGGCGTCTACGCGAACCGTAGCGCGCATACGGTCGTAGAACTTCCGGAGCTTCCAGACGGCGCGACAAGAGCGGTCGACTCCTGGACCGTAACGAATAGTAAGTTTACAGGGAACGGAGCATGGAAGACGACTTCGAACGCGAATTCCGGATACGGCATGTACGCGTACAGCGGCAATAGCGAGTTCGAATCGGTAACCGTTAAGAATAGCTTCTTTATCGGCATGACGCAAGGATTTGCTCTTGACGGTGGAAGTCGTTATGAGAATGCGCTATTCTATAACGTCGTAATGGCGGACAATGAGACGGGGTTTTACTTTCAGAAGAACCCGAGTCCCACGACGATCGTTAACGCGACAATTGCCAATAACGATACCGCCGTTAAGGGCGGCGTGGCGTCGTTCCATATGGCGAATAGTATTCTCGTCGGCAATGCGACGACTTTCAATTTCCAGTTAGCCGACGACGCCGTGCCGGCCTACGATTTCTTCTCTTCGCTTTACGACGACGATACGATCTCCAATATAATCGGCAACGTCGCGGGCAGGACAAACGAGTACTACGATACGACGCAAACTGGCGACCACGACCTTACGAAACTCTTTAACGATCCCGCGCACGGCGACTATTCCCTCGCGGAGGGCTCCGCCGCAATTAATACCGGCGATAACTTTTTCGTTTACGACTCCGTCAAGGACGAGTATCGCTACGGCGCAACCGATATCACTCGTTCGATCGAGCGTATCTTCAATCGCACTAACCCGAGATACGGCGAGGAGTTGCGTCGCGTCGATCGCGGCGCCTACGAGCATATGGCGCCTGAAAAGCCGTCCATTATCGTTACGACGCTAGACGACGTCGTCGATCCTTACGACGGATGGATTTCGTTGCGCGAAGCGGTCGAGGTTTACTTCCATTACCGCGAGAAGGCGGACGGC
>CADCOO010000377.1 GCA_902803085.1 uncultured Planctomycetota bacterium | reverse complement strand
CTATTCTATCCCGTCGGAGACGACACGCCAGCCGTACGATATCGATTGTGGACGACCCGCAACCGACTCTTTGCCGACGGATATCCCGGCATGGTTCGACAGTGGCGCGCCGAGCGCGGACTTGATATGATTTCCACTGGGCACCCGCAGGGTCCGTATATCATTCAGCCGATCGATATGTGCGCCGACGCCATGGCGACGCATAAAGGATCCGACGCCGTTCTCTTCGACTCGATTCATTACTATGGTCACGGACGCGACGGCTTCAAAATTCCAACGTCGGCGGCGTACAACTACGATTTCCCCCTCTGTTTCGTTGAAATCTACGGAAACTATCGCGACAACCAGTTTAACCCCGCGTGTATGCTGCGCGCCGCGATGGAAATCTACGCGCGCGGTGGAAATCTACTACTGCCGCACGGAGTCTGGTCCGACCCCGAAACCGTATATATACCCCCGGAGATCTCGTGGCGCAATCCGAAACTGGAAGGTTTTCTACCAAAATACGGCGAGTACGTCTCACGCAATAGTATGCTCTTACAAGGCGGGCGGCACGTCGCCGACTTTGGATTCCTATATCCGGTCGACAATCTGAAAGCGTTCTTCCACTTCCAATTTGACTTCGCCAAGGGCGACTACCCGTACGGAATTTACGTGCCGCGCGAAACCGACTACCTCGCGGTTGGCAGTGAGTTTACGAGTCGAATTTGGCGAGATTTCACCTTCTTGCACCCGCAAGTCGTCGATGAAAAATGTTCCGTCGTCAAAAAAGACGGGGAACCTACGCTCTTCCGACTTAACAATACCTCGAACTGGGAGGAATATCAAACGGTCGTTCTAACGGGCGCCGACGTTATCTCGCTCGCCAATCTCAAGAAGATTAAGGAATTCTTCGACCAAGGCGGGCGCGTGCTCGCAACGACCCGTCTGCCCTCCATGGCGGCGGAGGGACAAGAGTTCAACGCCGACGTCTGCGCGATCGTCCAAGAGATCTTCGGAATCGATCCCAGAACGCAAGCGCCGCGCGACGCTATTCTCACGGGACAAGAGGATATTGTCCTGCCCGAAACGTTCCAGAAATGCCGCGAGATCAATCGCGCCGGGGAATACGTTCCCAAACTTGCCGACAAGCTCGTCGAGTACGAAGAGCCGATCTATCGCGAACGCGCCGTCTTTGTCCCGCGTCCGACGACCGAGGCGTTGAAGGCCGCCGCAGATTACCTTGTGCCCGTTCCCGACGTCAAAATTGAGCCCGTTGAGGGAACGACGATCCCCGTTTTGAACGTTACCCCTCGCTGGGTCTACGAGCATGAGGGAATGTTGCAATACATTCACAAAGTGAAAAACGGGTTCGAAGTCTACCTCTTTGCCAACTCCTCCAATAGTCCCGCCGAGTTTACCGCGACGCTGCGCGGAACCTTCCGTTGGGTCGACGTCTGGGATCCCTTTACCGGCGAAACGACGCGCGTCGATCAGACCGACCAGGTAACCGTCGACGCTGAAAAGGGTACGACGACCGTGAAACTGAGTCTCAAGCCGATCGAGTCGGTCTTTGTTCTCGGCGTTAAAGAGGACGCGAACGCCGCTGAATAACGGCGCGACCCCTTTGTTAAAAACTAAAAACAAGAGACTTGTTCTTTCGGTAGAAGGAGCAAGTCTCTTGTTGATTGATCGCGTCGCCGGAGGATTACTCTTGTTCGAGAACGTCGGCAATTCGTTTCGACGCGAAGCCGTCGCCGTAGGGGTTCGGCGCGTTCGCCATTTTGTTATAGACGTCGACGTTGTCGAGCGTTTCGCTGAAAGCGTCGTAGATCGTTTCTTCATCGGCGCCAACGAGTCTTAATGCGCCGACGTCGACGCCTTCCGGTCGTTCGGTAGCGTCGCGCATAACGAGCACGGGCTTATTGAGCGAGGGCGCTTCCTCTTGAATGCCTCCAGAATCAGTGAGAACGAGATACGATCGCGCGATTAGGTTGTGACATTCGAAGACGTCTACAGGCGGTACGAGACGCACGCGTTCGCACCCTCCGAGCTCCTCTTCGGCGTACTTTCGCACGGCTGGGTTCATGTGAATCGGATAGAGCGCTTTGACGTCGGGTCGTTCTTCAATGACGCGTCGAATAGCGCGAAACATATGACGCATTGGTTCGCCTAGATTCTCGCGTCGATGCGCGGTAATGAAGACGAGTCTGTATCCTTTCGCCCATTCTAGCGCCGGGTGCGTGAAGTTCTCGCGCACGGTCGTTTTGAGCGCGTCGATCGCGGTATTGCCGGTAACCCAAATTCTTTTTGGATCTTTTCCTTCGCGAACGAGATTCTGTCGAGCGCGTTCGGTCGGCGCGAAATGATAGCGCGCAATAATGGAGACCGCTTGACGATTGAATTCTTCCGGATAGGGCGCTTCGAGATTATAAGTTCTTAGTCCCGCTTCAACGTGTCCTACCGGGACGGCGAGATAGAAGCACGCGAGGGTTGCTGCGAAAGTCGTCGTCGTGTCGCCGTGAACGAGCACGACGTCGGGTCGTTCGCGTTCGAGCGTTTCTTTGAGTCCGACGAGAACGGCGTTGGTAACGTCGAAGAGCGTCTGTCGCTCCTTCATAATGGAGAGATCGTAGTCCGGCTCGACGTTAAAGGTTTTGAGCGCTTGATCGAGCATCTGCCGATGCTGCCCAGTAACGCAGACGATCGTTTGCACGTTCTTTCGCGTTTTGAGTTCGTTAATAAGAGGGCACATTTTGACCGCTTCCGGTCGCGTGCCAAAGACGAGCATAATCTTTTTCATATTGATCGACGCGTATTAAAGTCGGTATGCGTTTGGCAAATTGCAGACGTTATGACAATCCAATATGATTTTGCCCTTTAATTTGTCCATAGCGTCGATAATTTCCTGATGTTTGACCATAATAACGACAAGATCGTTCGCGTCGAGGAACGCGTCGAGGTCGTGAAATTGCCGTTCGACGAGGTCGCGCGTTACGTACGGGTCGTACGCGTTGAGCGGTTGCGCCAGTCGTCGGCGTTGCAGTTCGAGAAGCTGCAACGTTGGCGATTCGCGAACGTCGTCGACGTTTTCTTTGTACGTAAGACCGTAGAGCCCGACGCGCGACGTATCAACGAGACCTTCCACACGCATGATTTCGCGTATCCGTTCGAGCACGAAATCGGGCGCGGAATCGTTCGTTTCCATGGCGGCGGCCACGACTTTGGCGATCGAAGGATAATCGCCGATGAGAAAACGCGGATCGACCGAGATGCAATGACCGCCAACCCCAGGTCCCGGTTGGAGAATGTTGACCCGAGGATGCATATTGCAAATGCGAATAACCTCGTAGACGTTCATATCCTCGTAGCGACAAATGCGCGCGAGCTCGTTGGCGAACGCAATGTTAACGGCGCGGAACGTATTCTCCACGACTTTGCACATTTCAGCCGTCTGCACGTCCGTTACGACGATCTCGCCCTCGCAGAACGCGCTATAGAGCGTCTTCAACTTCTCGCCGATTTCCGGGACGTCGCATCCGATAATGCGATTATTTTTGCGTAATTCTCTTAACATGGCGCCGGGAATAATCCGTTCCGGCGCGTGCGCGAGATAGACGTCTTCGTCCGGCTTGAAGCCGCGTTGAAGGAGGAGCGGACGAACGCTTTTGCGAATCGCGCCGGGCGAGAGCGTCGATTCGACGACGATAATAGCGCCCTGGGGCGCGACGGCGAGAATGGCGTCGATCGCTTTAACGACTTGAGTCGCGTCGACTTTATTAGTGAACTTGTCGTACGGCGTCGGCACGGCGACGATATAGACGTCGGCGCGTTCGTAATGATCGCTGAATCGCACGCCCTGCTCAAGCGCGGCGGCGTAGAGTTCGTTGAGACCGGGCTCGTTAAAGCGCGCCTTGCCCGAGCGCAACTGCGCGACGACCTCCGGATTGCAGTCCGAGCCGACGACGTCTTGCCCGCTCGTAGCAAAGGCGAGCGCGGTCGGCAGACCGATATAGCCCAATCCTATTACGTTGATCATTGATTCTATCCCTCGTCGGTTGATTTCCGTTTCGCCGACGACATGCGTCCGTACGAACGCCGCTATTATATCGTAGTTTTGCGCGTCTATCAAGGGCGTCGCCTTGACGCGATCGGACAAAAAAACGCGCCGCGAAACCGCGACGCGCCGTTGCAAGGAGAAGGTTTGAAAGATTGTGTTCGGCAACGATTAAAAATCGTCCGGCATCTTTTTAATATCGGCTTGCGTAAAGACGGGTCCCTCTTTGCAAACGTAGACGGAACCGCAGTTGCAACGTCCGCACTTGCCGAGTCCGCACTTCATGCGGTTCTCGAGGCTGGTGAAGATGTCTTCGTCTTTGAGCCCGGCGTCGACGAGGATCGGGAGGGAAAGCTTAATCATAATAGGGGGACCGACGACGAGCGCGATCGTGTTCTCGCCGGTAATTCCAGCGTCTTTGAGCACGGTCGGGACGAAGTCGACGCGTCCGTTCCAAGGGGTTCCTTCGGGCGGCGCGACGTCGACCGTTTTGAGAACGTCGACGTTCGGCGCTTTCGCCCATTCGTCAAGCTCGTCTTTGCACACGAGGTCGCCGACGGTGCGCGCGCCGTAAACGATCGTGATTTTGCCGTACTTGTCGCGGTTCTCGAGCGCGTACTGAATCGCGCAACGAATAGGGGGCATGGCGATGCCGCCGGCGACGAAGACCAGGTTTTTGCCTTCCCAGGCGTCCATCGGGTACGAATTGCCGAAGGGACCGCGGAAGCCGATCGTATCGCCCGGCTCGACGTCCCAAAGACGTTCCGTTACGCGCCCTGTCTTGCGGAAGCAGAATTCGATGTAATCCTTCGAATTCGAGCAGCAGATATTAAAGGTCGACTCGCCGACTCCGAAAACGGAGTAGAGACCGAATTGACCGATGTTGAATTTGAAATTAGCGTTCTTTTCCGGATCGCGAAACTTAATGCGAACGAGCTTAACGTCGGCGGTTTGCTGATGAACCTCGACGACTTCCATGGGATCCGGCTTGTAAATATTTTCCATTTGTCTACCTCAAAACGTGAGCGAGCGTCGCGTTGGCGCCGAGCTAGCGCGACGCGCGGATCCTAATTCTCCGATTTCGCAACCTCTTGCGCAAGCGCGGTCAAAAGCGGACGCACGCCGAACGCGACTCCGCACGAACGCGAGCACGCGCCGCAACCCGTGCAGAGATTCTGACCAAACTTATCCGGGTAAATTACGAACTTGTGCAACATGCGTTGGCGCTGGCGCTTGCCCTGCGTGGCGCGAGGATTGTGACCCGACGCGTGAAGCGTAAAGAGCGCCGTCTGGCAGGAGTCCCAGTTCTTAACGCGCTTGCCTTTGGAGTACGAGCCCTCGTCGACTATGTCGAAGCAGTGGCAGGTCGGGCACACGAAGGCGCACGCGCCGCACCCGACGCAACGTAGGGAAAGCTCTTCCCAAGCCGGGGACGAGAAATTATTGCGAACCCAGTTGGCGATAGGAGCGATCTCAAAGTCGACCTTAGGCGGATCGCACGCTTTGCCGACTTTATCGGATTCGGTCGTCTTGCCGGTGAAGAGCGCCTTGCCCTTGTCGGTAACGCATCGAACTTCGAAGGAACCGTCGCCTAGATCGAACATAATGGCGTCGGCGCCGGCGGTATTGTCGGGCGCGCCTCCCATAGCGGAGCAGAAGCAATGTCCGTCGGATTCCTTGCACGCGAAGACGACGACGGTCGACTTAGCGCGTCGCTGCTGGAAGAACCGATCTTGGTAGTCCCACGCGAAGAGCGGATCGAGGATCGGTAGCGACGCGGCGTCGCATGGGCGGGCGCCGACGACAATCTGCTCGACGTCGAAGTCGGGCGCGTCGGTTAGCTGAACGTCGGACCCTTGACGTACGAACGAGAAGAGCGTTTCGTGGCGCGGAAAGAAGAATTCCTTAATGGAGTTCTGAAACCGGACGCGCGGCGCGAAGGACGCTTGTTCAAGATCGGAAACCTCTTGAAAGAATGCGAGTTCGCCGCGCAAGACGGGCGCGACGACGCGCGCGCCGTCGGCAAGCTTGGCGCCGAGCGTTTGCTTTAACTGGTCAAGCGTAATGACGTGGCTCATCGAATAAAGTCCTCCTTATCGGTCAAAGCGTAAGAGCCGATAAGCGGCGCTTGTCCGAGTTCTCGACCCGAAACGTAGCCGAATTGCTCTTCCGCCGCATTGGCGAGCGTTAGATTGAGTAGATCGAGTTCGATTCCAGCCGGACACGCGGCGGAGCATGCGCCGCATCCGACGCATCGTCCCGCGAGGTGGAACGCGCGCAGTATGTTCCAAGCGAAATTTCCCTTCAAGGACGCGGAGGAGTCGATGCGCGTCGGTCGATTTTTATCGGCGACGCAACGATTGCAGTAGCACAACGGGCAATTCTGACGGCACGCGTGGCAACGAATGCACTTTGAGAACTGCTCGCGCCAGTAGGCGAAACGTTCCGGTTGCGACATTGCGCGCAGCTTTGCGAGCTTCGCCTGATTGCCGACCGTCTTGGCGTTAGGCGCGTTTTGATTGTCGAGCTCTTGCGCTTTAGCGGGATCGCCAATAAGTAGATCGACGTTCTTAGCGGCGTGTTCGACGCAGGATAGGCACTTGTCGCAGAGCTTGTCGGTCGGTGCGCCTGCCGCGTCCGCCTGAACGATTCCTTCGCAAACGACGCCGACGACGTAAACGTTTTCGCGCGCAATTTGCGCTTCGTTGCATAGCGTAACGACGGCGCGCGCGTCGCATCCTTTAACGACGACGGCGGGCTTGCCGAGCGCTTTGACCTCAGGTCGCGTAAGGTGTACGGCGAGGTTCTGACGGCATTGCGAGTTCCAGACAAGTCGCTCGACGTCGTCGGGGTTGGTAACGAAGATCGCGCCGACGGCGCCGTCGACGCCGACTCGACCGTATCCGATCGCGACGGCGACCGTCTTCTCTTCGAGAAGTTTCCGAATCGCGTTTTTCAGTTGGTTTTCCATATTAGTAATCGTATATCGTTATCTTCGTGGTGTTCCAGTCTAATGACGGCGTCGAGTCGTTACGATTCGGCGACGAGCCCTTTGTAATCGACGTACGGTCCCATTGCGCGCGTCTTTTCGACGATTTCCGTAACGAGCTTCTGGAACTTCGCGCCCTCTGCGGCGGAAATCCAGGAGAAGTTGACGCGATTGAGATCGATTCCGACCGTCTCCAGAAGTTCGCGGAAGAGATCCCAGCGACGACGCGCGTGGTAATTGCCCGCCGTGTAGTGGCAGTCGCCAGGGTGGCAACCGGAGACGAGCACGGCGTCCGCGCCGATTTCAAACGCCTTCACAATGAGGTTGAAGTCGACGCGCCCCGTGCACGGAAGACGCACAATGCGAATATTAGCGGGATATTCGAGACGATTCGTACCCGCGAGGTCGGCGCCCAAATAGGTGCACCAGTTGCAAACGAAAGCGACGATCTTCGGTTCGAAGGAGTCGGTAGATTTCGTTTCAGAATTCATAACAACGTTCCTT
>CADCOO010000376.1 GCA_902803085.1 uncultured Planctomycetota bacterium | reverse complement strand
TCTCTTTGGCAAACTCTACGAACCTTGCGAGATTGCCGAGCGCGTGATCCTCGCGTTTGCCGGTCGCGCCTAGAATAACGAGATTGTTCCAGTTTCTGGCGCGGCAGAATCGAAAAGCTTTGGTTAAGTCGTTCGTCTCTTGCTCCTCGACGCGCACGAGTCTGTTGGCGTAGCGTACGCGGAGTTCGTCGGATAGGGAGTCGAGATCGCCGACGATATAGTCGGGAATCCTGTCGTACTGTACGGCGTTTTGCGCGGCGCCGTCGCAGCAGACAAGTTTGTCGGCGTTATTGAGATACTCGAGCGCGCGTGGCGAAGTTGGAAAGGTTCCGTTCGCCAGGATAACGACGAGATTGGCTCCGCGATCGTCGGAAAATGGTTTTGAAGACATAGCGTGAATGAATAGCGTTATATGAAGGACGCCAAGAGCGCGCCGTTGCGCGCGTTCCTGGCGTCGTTTTGTTATAGCGAGCTATTAGGTCGCTAACGGCTTACCACTTAACGGATTCCAGGAATTTAATGCTTTGCGGAACCTGCTCGATAACGCGCGGGGATTCGTCTTCAATGAAGTAATACTTTACGCCGACTTCCTGCGCCGCTTTGAGGACTTCGGCGTAGGGGACTTGGCCCGTACCGAGGACGACGTCGTTTTCCGTGCTCGTACCGCCGGAATTATTTCCCTCGACTCCCTTCTTGAGGTCCTTGAGGTGGAAAAGTAGCCAGCGATCGGGGTACTTTCGCAGAAGCGCCGCCGCGTCTTGGCCCGGGAAAACGGTCCACAGGACGTCCATCTGGAAGGAGACGTATTTGGGATCGGTTTTTTCAACGAGGAGATCGAACATCGTCTTGCCGTCGCCGGCGGGAAGGAATTCGTAGCCGTGATTGTGATAGTAGAAGCCTAGGCCGTTGTCCGCGAGGAGTTTACCAGCCTTGTTAAAGACTTCGGCGGCTTCCTCGACGTTCTTTTCGTTGAAATCGCCGTCGTGGGGAATCCACGCGACGCCCGCGTACTTCACGCCGAGCGCCTTCGCTTCTTTAACGACCTGTTCCGGGTTGTTCTTAAAGAGATTATAGTCCCAGTGCCCGCCAATCAGCGTGAGGTGATGCTCCTTGCACTTCGCGACGTATTCTTCGATCGAAAGTCCGTACGTTCCGGCGTATTCGACGTACCCGAACCCGAAATCTTCCGCGATCTGAAAGCCCTTGTCGACGTCTTTCGCGAACGTGTCGCGGAGACTGTAGAGCTGGAGGCCGACGGGTCCCTTAAAGACGTCGTTGGAGCCGACCTTAAAACGCGCGTCGTCTTGTCCGAACGCGAGCGCCGCCGTCGTCATAACGGCGAACGCGACGAGTAGAAACGTTTTTTTCATGTTTGTTAGTCCTTTGTTAATAAGGGATTGAAACGAGCGGCGGCCATCGCGCGTCGCTCGAATATTGATTGTTCTTTATCGAAATGCGCGCTCGATTACTCTTGCGCGGCCGCTTCCAGCACGAAATCCTCGGCGCCCGGCGACTCGTAACCGTGCGTCTTGCCCTGGCGGAACTGAATGCGCTTTTCCGTCTTGATCGCGTTAAAGAGTACCATTTCGCCGGAGGGCGGGCATACGTAGTCGCCCAGTCCAGCGAAAATACGCACCTTGCCCTTAATGCGTTTTGCGTGGTTGGTCGTATCGAAATACCCCAACGGGTCGACCCATGCCGGCATGAACCAGCTGTCGACGCGCGCGCTCCGTTCGGCGCCGGAGACGTCGCAGAACCATGGAACGACGGCGTCGACTTCAGTAACGTCGGAATCGAGACCGGCGACGGAGAGACATTGCATGCCGCCCTGACTGCCTCCGCCTGTCGTGAGATTAACGCCGTCCCATTCGGGCAACGACTTAACGAACTGGACGGCGCGCAATGCGCGCATCATCATTCCGCACCAGTAGCTAGAATTTGGGTCTTGATTCGATTCCGGTGGAAAACCGTAACTCTTTAAGAAGGTCTGCTGCAACGTTTGATAATACTCCGGCGCCTGACCGTTCAGAATCCCGTGGCAGTTTATCTCGAAGTAAATCTGTCCGCGCCCAGCGCCGGCGTTGAGTCCGATCGGCGCGACGGAATATCCTTGATACTGGACGCGCGCAGGCAAAGATTTCTCTTTGGCGTCTTTTGGCATGGAAAGGTATCCAGAGACGGGAGTTAGACCGGAACAATCGACTTTAACGTCGTAGGAGACGACGTCTTCTAGATTGTTCTCAACGGGCGTCAGCGTGTATTTAATAGGAACTTGCGCGAGAATCGCCTTTTGTCGATCCCAGAAGGCGTCGAAATCCTCCGGCTCCGGAATCCCTTTGATCTCGTCGAGCAGGACGCCGGCGCCGCCGTTGAACTGCGTGTGTTCCGCATGCTCGCCGCCGATAATCTCGCCGTTTTCATTGATCGGCACGACTTGAATGCGTACGAACCCCGGGGTCTTAATGGAGGTCGTAATAACGAGCGGCTCCTTGTTATAGACGACGTCTTGCGACTCGCGTTCGCCGTCGTCGCCGGAACGAATCCAGCGCAATTTGACGTTTTCAGCGGGCTGATCGTCGTCGAAGCACTCGACGGTGAAGGTCATCGTCTCGCCGGGCTCGTATTCGAGCGGGTTCTTATCGCATTTGCCTTTGAAGGATAGATTTCCCGCAAACGCGGCGCTTACCGAGAACGCGAGCGTTATGAAAAGCGCAACGATCGTTTTCTTCATGAGTTGTAACTCCTATATAGTTATGCTTGGGCAAACGGGACGGTAATAGCCGCCCGTTCGCCCGGTTTTTGGCCGCCGCTCGTTAATCGAGAAAGAGACCGTAATTGATAACGTCGTAAGCGTCGCCTCGCGGCTGTTTAGCGGGCGCGCCGTGGAAACTTCCGGGCCAAGCGGAGCCTCGCACCTTTCCAGCGTGGTGCGGTCCAAAGAGGTTTTTGGGCGTACCGTAAACGCGCACGACGAGTTCGCACGCGTCTTGCCCGGCGTCCGCCGCCTTTTGGAGCGCGCTCGCAATATCGACGGTTTCCGCTTTCCACCCGATCGCGCCGACCTGCTTACCGTCGACGAGAATAGCGGCGACGGCGCCGTCCCAGCGATCAATTGAGATTTCAGTCGGCGGAACGGTACCGTCCGGGACGGGCAGCCTAAAGAGGTAGTCTACCGCGCCGGCGTAGAAGGGATAGCCCTGCGCCGCCCATCCGTAGTCGTCGGAGTAGAGGCCGGAGCCGTCGATCGCAAACTGAGCGCGGCGTTCGTGGGAACGGAAGACGAGTTCGCTCGTCGCCGTAACGCTTTTAACCTTGACGGGCGCGAGCGAGTCGTTCTCGTCGGACGTTAGGAATTGAATCTCGGCGAGTCCGACGAACGCGTTGTCGTTATTAGGGGCGGTCGTTCCAACGAAATCGTTTGGCAACGGATATTTTATGTCGTTCCAATTGGAGAGAACGGTTAGTTTGAGGCGTTGGTCGGCGGCTACGCGTAGCGTTTCCGGCAACTTAACGCGCTG
>CADCOO010000375.1 GCA_902803085.1 uncultured Planctomycetota bacterium | reverse complement strand
TATGCCGAATACTGGAAAGCTGTTTTCGACGACGGATATCAAACTTCAAGTTCTGCTTTGCGGGTTCTGCCCCAAGGTAAATCGACGCTAACGGCTTTCAACGCGGAAGACGAGCGTACTTCCGACTCCATGAGAAACAAAGAGATCATGTTGAAGACGAATAATCGCGTTAAGAAAACGTTCGTTCATCGTGATCACAACGAAGGTAGCGGGAAGACGGGCGCGCCTACGGTTCTTTCGCGAATTAACGTCGACTAACGTAATTAACCGCGGACGCGACGGCTTGCTGCTTCGCGTCCGAGCTTACTCTTCGAGGTTGGACGCCTGCTGCGAAGCGCGTTGCGCTTGGAGTAGGGTTCCGTCTTGCGGTAGAAATGATCGGGGGGCTGCGCGCGGGTGGGCGTCAGGAGAAGCGATTGCTCGTTTGGAGCGTTTAGAGTATATACTATTAATCTCGTCGCGTCGCGCGCGGCGAGATCGTTTTACTTTTATAGAAGGAGACGCGTTAGTGAAAGCTTTTAATTGGACGAGGTTAGCGTTGGTCTGTTGTCTGGCGTTGTGCTGTCGATGCTTGCGGGCGGAGGACGGATTGGGGCGTCGTGCTGGGGACGTTATAACGGTCTCGCTTGGCGGCGTCGACGTTAATTTCCGCTGGTGTCCGCCGGGCGAGTTCTTTATGGGGAGTCAGGAGAACGAGCCGTTTCGCGTCGAAGACGAAGTTCGGCATAAGGTCGAAATTCCTCGCGGGTTCTGGCTCGGCGAGACGCCGGTAACAGTCGAGGCGTTTCGCGCGTTCGTCGAGGAAACCGGCTATAAGACGGATGCGGAGAGAAACGGCGACGGCGCGTCGTGGCGCGAGCCCGGTCTGACCGTGCCGCCCTTTACGCAAACGCCTAACCATCCGGTCGTTCTCGTAACCTGGTACGACGCGCGTAAGTTCGTCGCGTGGGCGAATAAGAAGTACGCGCCGCGAGGCATGACCTTTAAACTGCCGAGCGAGCCGCATTGGGAATACGCCTGTCGCGCCGGAACTCAAACGGCGTACTGGTGGGGGAACGATCTCGAGGGCGGCGAAGGGTGCGCAAACGTCGCCGACGTCAGCGCCGAGCGCGAGTTTCCCGAATGGTCCTCCTTCTTCGCCTTTAACGACGGCTACGTCGCTACGTCCCCCGTCGGTAGTTTTCGCGCGAACCCGTGGGGACTCAGGGATATGATCGGCAACGTGTGGGAATGGTGCGCCGATTGGTACGCGGAATACCCCGTCGGACCCGTTGAAATACCCTCCGGTTCAAGCGACGACTGGGATCGCGTAACGCGCGGCGGCGGCTGGGCAAGCTTGCCTTGGGGCAATCGTTCCGCGCGCCGATACCCAAAAGCGCCCGGCGCGCGAGACGACGACCTTGGTTTTCGTCTGGAGCTCCAGGAGGATCGTTCTGCAACGTCCGGCGTCGCGCCGTCTGAATCTTACCCTACGGGCGCTTTCGATTCGGATAATGAATACAGACTGCTCGTCTTTACCTGGCGTAGATTGGGGGGCTACAAGCCTAGCGATTCGGTTCGTCCGTTTATTGAAGAACTCGCGTCCGAATCCTGGTATCCGATCGAATACGTCTACGTCGACGACGCCAACGCCGACGTCGACGCGCTACAGGAGCGGTGGCGCTCCCAATCGACTCCGACCGTTCGCTTAATCGCGCGGTCGAAGGACGGGGAAGAGAAGGAGATTAGGCGATGGGTTGGATCTGAGGAGGTCAAGAATGTGCGCGTTGACCTCATTAGGTTTGAACTGGAGGAATTGAAAAGGCGTCTTGAGAAAAGTTTGCAAGAGCCGTCTCTGGAAACGAAGTGGGAAGAATCGAACGCAGGGAGTGAAGAGACGACGATTATTTCAGGAAGTCGCGAAGAGGATCGCTGGGCGTTGTAAGTGGGACGCGTTTCCCGTCGAAAACGCAACCAGGCGCGCCGGCGCCGGTTCTGCCGCTCGGCGTTCAGCGATAGCGCGGCGCCGGAGT
>CADCOO010000374.1 GCA_902803085.1 uncultured Planctomycetota bacterium | reverse complement strand
TCGCAATCGTCTCGTCGCTCCATCCTTCAGCGCGCATACTCGCCGCATTCTCCTTCAGCGTCTCGAGGCGCCCTATGCCGATTCCCTTTTCGACTCCTATGCCGATTCCCTTCTCGACTCCTATGCCGATTCCCTTTTCGACTCCTATGCCAATTCCCTTCTCGACTCCTATGCCGATTCCCTCTTCGCGAATCCTCTCTCGTTCATTCTTGGCGATTTCCTCGCCGATTTCCGCCCATACTGATTTCATAGCTTCTCCCTCTCCTTGATTGGCCGACGCAAAAAGATCTTCGACCGTCGCATGGTCAACCTTCATACCCGCGTTGACCGCGCTTTTTAAGTAGAAATACGCCGACGCTTGTAGTAAATCATATTCTCGCGGACCCCACTCCGTTACGGCGCTCAGCGGCGCCAGAGCCGTCTTACGTACTGACTCCAACTGGCCGAGACTCGCCGTCGCCATTAAGTTGTACGCCGTGTAGAGGAACGGCGACGCCTCGAACTTCTTTGCCTGACAAAGGCTCGTCGTATTCAAAAAACGCAATGGAAATTTGATTCGATAATCCGCAAACTCATTCGGAAGGCGAAACGAATCCTCCCAGGTCAAACTCCGAAGATTGACGTCCGCGCCCGTATAGATTACGATCGGGATTGGCTGAAGAATCGGACCCTCCAGATTGCCGTCCCGGCGCAATTTAACTTGCTCGCGGCAGTACGAAGCGACGTACTCTAACGTCTGCGCGAGCGTCGACGCGTTCTCCAATTTCGAACTCTGCGCTTTATGCTCAAGAATGAGCGTCAACGGTAGGACGCCAGAGCCGTCGAGAAAATGAACCAGATAGATCAAATCCGCGATACTTTTCCTGAGATCCTCTCCGTAAAACTCCTTGGAATGAACCGTAAGTTTCGCTATCTCCAGCCTGGCGCGCGCCCCTGGAAACCACTGGAGGACGCATTCGCGCGCTAGAATCTCGTCTTTCTGGCAAAAATGAAAATACGCGTCTTGCAACGACCCGTAACGCTTCGTTTTCTGAAAAAACTCGCTTACCGTTTCCAGTCGCGACGTCGACGATTTGTCCTCGGACTTGCTCATTGCGTCCTCCGTCGTTCCATGCCCTACCTCGGCGCGCCGCAGCGACGCGCCGTCGTTCGCATATATTATACGCCTTTAGTCGCAGGACGTCAAATTAAATCGCGGAAAATCGACGACGACGCGCGTCAAAACGCCCCCAAATCCACGTCCAGCGTTTCCTCCGCCGTCCAATCGTCAACTTCGCTAAACGCAACCCGCCGTACCGTAAATTTCGCCGATTCAATCTCCGGCAAAATCTCGTCGATCGGAAGCGACTTGCCGCCAAGCTCGTCGTTCCGCCAATCCTGCTCAAACGCGTCCCGAACAAACGGAGTCAATCGGGTCGGAACCGTTGCGGCCCCGTCCAGAATCGCGTTCGCGATCTCGGCGTTCTCCGACGCGCCGACAAGGGTTGCGGAATACGTTTCCGATCCGGACGCGTCGAGGAGCGCTATGGCGATATTGCGTTTCGATTCCGGCGTCGGGGTCGCGTAGACGTGCCCAATAACGAAGGAATACTGGTTCGAATAAACCGTCGAGGTCCCGTCCCCCCAATCGACGCGCCAATCGCGCGCGGCGACCCGACCGGCGAAGTTCGTCTCGATACGATAGACCGCCGTCTGCTCGTTCCCAATCGCGACGGGCTCAAAGTTAATCGAGGGCGTCGCCTCGCTAACGTCGATTCCGACGGAATAGAACGGCTCGGCGTCGCTCGCCGTTCTACAGCGTAGCGTCGACCTACCCGGCGTGAACGCGTACTCCGTCGGGTCGACGACGCACACCGCGCCCGACTCGCGCCAGACGCCGTCCCCGAAATCCCAATAGACCGTCGCGTCCGACGCTACGTCGACCGTTAGCGTAATCGCCTGCCCTTCCTGGACGCCAAGCTCGTCGAGCGTCTTGACGATTGCGGTCGCGGGCGCGGAATCGAGATACTTCGTTCCGTCCCCTAGCGCTTTAACGCTTATGGAATACTGCGTCGCCGGGGTTAGATTGGCGAAGGTAAAGGTCGTCGTTTGCGCGTCGACAATTT
This sequence comes from uncultured Planctomycetota bacterium, assembly GCA_902803085.1. Taxonomy (GTDB): domain Bacteria; phylum Planctomycetota; class Planctomycetia; order Pirellulales; family Thermoguttaceae; genus RUG369. The sequence continues at coordinate 820 of CADCOO010000374.1, read as the reverse complement.
GCGTGGTTTCGGCGCAGGTTAGCGCGTAGCCGGTCGCGTTGGGAACGGGGAGCCAGGTTATAGCGATAGCGTTTGTCGTTTGATCAATTGTTAGTTCTGGCACGGCAAGGGGTTGGGATTGGGCGAGCGTCTTGACGCTGAGTTGCGTCGCTTGCGATTTACGACCTTCCTCCCCGTTGGCAACGACGCGAATGGTATAGGTCGTATTGGCGACAAGTCTTGGAATCGTATAGCTCGTACCGGAATTAACCGTAACGTTTTTAAAGCTCGCCGCCGATGAAACCTTATAGGAAACGGTATAGCTCGTCGCGTCCTCGACGGGCTCCCAATTGAGTTCGATTGTATTCGCGCTCGGATTGGCAGTAACGACCGGTTTATCGAGGGTCGTCGATTTAGTCGAAACGGTAATCGTCGCGGGCTGGGAGTCGATAAAGCGCGAACTGCAGGCGCGGACGGCGAATGTATGCGACGTCGTCGCTTCGAGGTTCGCGAGGGTAAAGCTCGTCGTTTCCGCGTCGAGCGTCTGCTCAACTCCGTCCGCGACGACTTTATAGAGAACGGCGTTCTCGACCGGTTCCCAGGAGACGGTTATCGTGCGCATTGTCGCGGAGGCGGTTAGCGTTGGCGCGGGAAGTTGCAACGAAAAGAAGAGGGGGTCGCCGTAGTCGGAATCCGCCAGCTTGACTCCGTCCGCAACGGCGCTTACTTTGACTTCGTACGTTACGTTTTTATCGAGCTCGCGCAATTCATAGCTCGTTACGTTCCCAACTGTCGTCGTCGTGAATTCAACGTCGTCGACGTTACGATACGCTATCGTATA
>CADCOO010000373.1 GCA_902803085.1 uncultured Planctomycetota bacterium | reverse complement strand
ATTCGGCGCTTGTCCGGCGGCGTTAAAGAACGCGCTCGCTAAAATTTGCGATCTCGACGCGCTCATTAATCTGCGCGTCTTTGCGTCCGCAGAAGCGAAATCGATCGACGAGTTGCTCGAACGCGTGAAGGCCGCCGTTCACTAACGTTTTCTCGCTTCGCCGTCGCGTTTAGCAAGGCGCAACCATTTCGTAACGCACGACGCCCAATCCGATAGTTCCTATGTCTTACTCCCTTTTAAGCGCCGGGTAAATAGTGTAAAAATGGCGTCGCTACGCGTTAAAAATCATAGAAGGCAACGACCTCAATACGAAAGAAGAAAGGCGACGCCGAAGAAAACCCCTTCGGCGTCGCCGCTGTCAAAAGCGTCCGCTAAGCCCCAATCGTCGCCTACGGCTCAACTTTCTTGTAGTTAATAATAGTAGCGTGCGGCGCGGTCTCGATCGTAATAACGAGGCCTTTCGTCATGAGCTCTTTACCGGCGATATCTCGCGTCTCCTGCGAATCGACGTCGACGAACCGATAGGTCGCGTTCTCGTCGAGTCCGCGCAATTTAAAGCGTTCCGCGATAATCGTCGTGTCGTGGCGCGCGAACATTTGAATAACGCCCTCGCCTTTGTCTTCGTCGTTGAACTGCCAGCCGATCCACGCGTCGGAGTCGAGCGAGACGGAAGTTAGCGGGTAGTAGTCGCCGACAAAGTACGGCGCGACGTTTTCACGCCATACCTTGAGGTTCGCGCGGACGTTATCCCAATCGGAATCGTCGAGTCGCGCGTCGTAGCAGTAGTTCAGATAGGGAACGAAAATGGAGCGGTTTTTATAATCGTCGAAGGCTCGCGTTCCCGTGCCGAAAAGCGGAATCCAGAATGAAATGCCGTACGTGTGAACCTGCTGACTACTCGGCTCTAAGAGCCAGTCGCTACGCAGAAGGGGCACGGCGCGGCGCATTGATTCCAGATCGTTCCGATTGCCGCCCGACGCGCACGAGTCGATGCGCAAGCCGGGATTGCGTTCGAGCAACGCGTCCCAATACGCGAGATAGCCCGTTACGTACTTGATTTCCGCGATTCCCTGCCGATCCTCCGCGTCCGCCGCGCGCCAAAATGGCAACGGCTCGATATTGTAGTCCTGGCGATAGAAGTCGATTCCTTCCTTTTTAATCAGGGAGTCGACGTGGTTAATAAGCCAATCGAGCGCTTCCGGATTGCCGAGATTGAGGAGTCGTCCCATAAGCCATTCGGGGTGATTTTCAGCGATCCAGGACCCTTGCTCCACGCGTTCGGGCTCGAACCAAACGATCGACTGCACGCCGCGTTCGCGTCCGTAATCGGTAATCGGTCGAAACCCTCCGGGAAAGCGCGTCTGATCGACTTCCCAAGTTCCCACCTGCGGCCAGTTGCCGTTGCACGGATACCAGCCCGCGTCCATCCACCAGTAGTCAAGTTGAATCCCGCGTTTGAGATAGTCGGCGATGAACTCGATTTGCGTCTCCGTCGTCGCCTGGGTCATTTCGGCGAAGAAGTGCGAACTGCACGCCGCGAGATGCGACGCTATTATCTTGCCTTTTTTGTTCTCCGGACGATCCTTATCGGGAACGCGCGGCACGTTGTATTCCAGCATCCAGCGTCGCCAGACGTTCTGCGCGTCGACCCAAGAGTCGCGGAACCACGGACCCGCGACCGCGATCGGCGACCGAACCTCTTCGCCCGGCAGGAGTTTGAAATGCGTCAGCTCCTGACCCGCCGTAACGCGCGTCTCAAGCTCGCCCTGCCGCTCAAAGCGCGACGTCCATTGTCCCGACCATCCGAGTACGATAATCCAGCCCTTTTTATTCGACTCAAGATTGAAATACGGCATAAACGCGCCGGTCGCGCGTCCGCCTCGGGTCGCGACGTCTTTAACGACGCCCGGCTCCATAAGCTGCGTATAGGGCATATAGTCGTCGGGACTGAAGGGGCTCCCTTTAGAATAGTGCAGCTTGAATTCATGCTCCAGATTCCACCGGTCGGCGTCGCCGCAGTCGGGATCCCAACCGCTGTGCGGTCGTCGTTCAAAAAAATCGCGCCCGACGATCATGTCGATCGGCTTGACGTTCTCGATAATTGGGGAGTCCTCGTCGGAGAGATTCTTAAAGTCGACGGTCCACTCGACGAAGGGATAGTCGACGTAATCGACGACGCGGCAGCGCGCCTGCAAGCGTCCGTTCGGCTCGGTAAAGGTCAAAACGCGTTCCACTTTGCCGTCGACGACGTCGGAAACGGAACGCTCCAGATTCCACTCGTTGAGAAATTCCGAGGACGACTTGCCGTCGTAAACGAAGGAAAACGGGAAGCCAAGGTCGAGCGTGCGATCATAGCGCCCGGAATCGACGAGATCAAGATCGCTCAAATAGAGAATCGAGCCGTCCTCGAGCTCGACGCGCGCGTCCGCCCAGTCGGACTGGTCGCAGGAAATGCCGTCGCCGCCGTCGTCGATAATAAGGGAAAAATCTTGCGCGCCGTTAAGCGGGAGCTCAAACTCGACCGCGTCCTGCGCGCCGCGCAAGAGGTCGGACGCGAAGATTTCCCGTTTATTGGCGTTCACGCGAAAATGAACGGATCCGTTCCCCGCCGCGGTCTGCTCCGCGTTCGTATCGATTCCAACGGCGCCCATAAAGCGCTTGGCGGGCTTGGGCAGGTAGACGTTAAGGTGGCTCGGCGCGTGGCAGTAAAGTCCGCGATCGTAGAGCTTGCCGCCAATTTTCAGTTTTTTACCTGCGCGATTGTCCAAAAACACCGGATCGTGATTGGCGACGACCTCGAGGCACGTTTCAGGCTTGGCGACGGGCGTCTCTTTTCCGTCGAATTTCGCGGCGATCCAGCGCGCCTTCATTTCCTTCTCTTGCGAATTGAGCGTCTCAAAGGCGGAGAGGTTCGCCAAGGAGTTCGTAATAAGAATCGCGACGAGCGCGCAAACGCTCCTTTTGACATAATCTTTCATTTGCGACATAGTTTCTTTTGAAGTATAGGGTTCTCTTGAAGTCTAGGGGAACTCTTTTCGCCCATTCTAAGCGGAGGGCAAGCGCGCTACGACGCGCGCAACCTCAATCTCTTGCCCCCAATATATCCATGAAGGGCGCGCGCGTCAAGATTTTCGCCGCGATATTCTTTGCGCCGTCCGGGCGCTCGATAAGAAAGTTCTGAAATATCCGCCGGGGGGGGTATCTTTGAAACGGATATTGTGTATAATACCGGAAATATGCGCTCGTCAAAGCCTCGTCGACAGCGTTGCGCGCGTACGTTCGACGAATCGGAGATTGAACGCTCGGCGACGTTAAGAAGTCGCCGTTAGTTCCTCAAGTAGCGCTTAGAGTATAATTTGACGCGTTTTCGCCGTCCTGATCGTTCGCGATCGCTCGATCGTCCGTTTTTACGATCGTTCGACGTCGACGTCGCGTCAATGAAGTCAAAATCCGCCAAACTTCGACGTGAGGCGGCGCTTTTTACGATCGACATGGTCGTGAAAAAGTATAATTCCATCCGTGTCGAGTTAAACTCGGAAAGGTTATTGAAGAATGAGTAACGGTTTTGATCTCTCGAAGTACGGTATTACCGTCGCGAACGTTTACCGCAACCCGGCTCCCGCGAAGCTTTACGAAGACGCCATTACGTTTGAAAAGGCGTCGATCACCTCCGCCGGCGCTCTTATGAATTCGTCCGGTAAGAAGACGGGTCGTAGCCCTAAAGACAAGCGCATCGTTGAGAATCCCGAAAGCGCCAACAACGTCTGGTGGGGCTCCGTCAATATTAAGATGCCCGACTCCGCGTTCCTTCAAAACCGCGCGCGCGCCATCGATTATCTCAACACTCGCGATCACCTCTACGTCATCGACGCTTACGCCGGTTGGGATCCGGAAAACCGTCTGAAGATCCGCGTTATCTGCGCTCGCGCCTATCACGCGCTCTTCATGCACAACATGCTCATCCGTCCGACGAAAGAAGAGCTCGCGAACTTCGGCGAACCCGATTTCGTCATTTTCAACGCGGGTCAATTCAAGGCGGATCCGACGACGGCGTCGCTCACCTCTTCGACGTCCGTGAACCTTTCCTTCGAGCGCGGCGAATTCGTCATTCTCGGCACGGAATACGCGGGCGAAATGAAGAAGGGCGTCTTCACGATCATGAATTACCTCATGCCGAAAAAAGGCTTCCTGTCGATGCACTGCTCCGCGAACGAGGGCAAAGACGGCGACACGTGCCTGTTCTTCGGTCTTTCCGGCACGGGCAAGACGACCCTTTCGACCGAGCCGAACCGCAAGCTGATCGGCGACGACGAGCACTACTGGACCGACAAGGGCGTCGTCAATATCGAAGGCGGCTGCTATGCGAAGTGCATTCACCTCTCCGCCGAAAGCGAACCGGAAATCTTCAACGCGATTAAATTCGGTACGGTTCTCGAAAACACCGTTTTCGATCCCGAGACCCGCGAAGTCGACTTCGACGACGATTCGCTCACCGAAAACACCCGCGCTTCCTATCCGATTCACTACATCGAAAACATTAAGGAAGGCAGCCAGGGCGGTCATCCGAAGAACATCGTCCTCCTCACCTGCGACGCGTTCGGCGTTCTGCCTCCCGTCAGCAAGCTGACCCCGGAACAAGCGATGTATCACTTCATTAGCGGCTACACCTCCAAGGTGGCTGGCACCGAAGTCGGCGTTAAAGAACCCCAGCCGACCTTCTCCGCTTGCTTCGGCGAAGCGTTCCTCGTCTGGCACCCGACGAAGTACGCCGAACTCCTCGCCGCCAATATGAAGAAGTACGGCTCCAAGGTCTGGCTCGTCAATACCGGTTGGTCCGGCGGCGCCTACGGCGTCGGCAAGCGCCTCTCCATTAAGGTTACCCGCGCCATCGTCGACGCGATCCACAACGGTTCGCTCAACGACGTCGAATATCAAACCGACGACATCTTCGGACTCGCCGTGCCGAAGACCTGCCCGAACGTTCCGTCCGAAGTCCTCCTGCCCGAGAACAGCTGGGCCGACAAGGCGGCGTACAAAGAGACCGCGCAGAAGCTCGCGAAGAGCTTCCACGACAACTTCGTTAAGTTCGAGGATCAAGCGTCCGCCGAAGTCGCGAGCGCCGGTCCGAAGTACAAAGGCTAATTATCAAACGCGCGTTTGCGCGCTAACTTAGTCGTACCAGAATCGACCGTTTGAAGAGCTCTTTGAACGGTCGATTTTTTAATTTTTCCGCCAGGCTAATTCGAAACGGGTCTTAGAGCAATTATGGAACGCTTTATTACGGAAACTTTTCTCCTTAATACGGAGAGCGCGCGCCGCCTTTATTTCGAGTACGCGCAAAACGAGCCGATTATCGATTACCACTGCCACCTTTCGCCGCGCGAAGTCGCAGAAGATCGGCGGTTCGAGAACATGACGCAAATTTGGCTCGGGGGCGACCACTATAAATGGCGAGCGTTGCGCGCCGCCGGGGTCGACGAGCGGTATATTACAGGGAACGCGTCCGATTGGGAGAAGTTCGAACGCTGGGCGGAAATCGTGCCGCTAACAATTCGGAATCCCCTATTCCACTGGACGGCGCTCGAGCTCAATCGTCCGTTCGGAATTAACGATCGATTTCTCAATAAGTCGACGGCGGAGAGTATCTGGCGCGAGTGCAATTCGAAACTTGCCGAACCGGCGTTTTCCGCGCGCGGAATCATGAAGCAGATGAAGGTCGAGCTCGTCTGCACGACGGACGACCCGATCGACTCGCTCGAATATCACAAGCAAATCGCCGCCGACAATGCGTCCGGCGCGTTCACGATCCGCGTTCTGCCGACGTTCCGCCCTGATAAAGTCTTTCCGCGTTCGTGCGAGACGCCGGACGGGGTCGTTTCCTATTTGCAATACGTAGCGAAGCTGGAGCAGGCGTCGGACGTCGCGATAACGTCCTTTGCCGCGTTGCGCGCGGCGTTTGCTAAGCGGCACGCGTATTTCCACGAGTCAGGCGGCCGTCTCTCCGACTGCGGGTTCGAGCTCTTCGAATGGACGAAGCCGTCGAACGGCGCGAATCCGGAAGAAGCGTTCGGACGCGTCTTAAAGGGGGAAACGATTTCGCACGCGGAAAGCGTGGCGCTCAGTTCCATATTACTCTCCGATCTCGGTCGCCTTAACGCGCAGAAGGGCTGGACGTCGCAGTTGCACATTGGGGCAATGCGCAATAACGCGACGCGCGTCTTTAACGCGCTCGGCGCCGACGCGGGGTGCGACTCAATGGTCGACGGGGCGTACGGCAAGCCTCTTTCGGCGTACTTTGACGACCTTGACCAAGACGGGGCGCTGCCGCGCACGATCGTCTATAACCTTAATCCTTCGTCGAACTATCTACTCGCGTCGCTCGTCGCGAACTTTAACGACGGCGCGATACCCGGCAAAATGCAGTACGGCGCCGGCTGGTGGTTCCTGGATCAGAAGAACGGTATGGAAGAGCAGTTGGAAACGCTCTCGAACATGGGGCTTTTGAGTCTCTTCGTCGGCATGCTGACGGACAGTCGCTCGTTCCTGTCGTATACGCGTCACGAGTATTTCCGTCGCATTCTCTGCAATTTACTCGGGGGCGAAATGGAATCGGGTCTCTTGCCGAACGATTTTGATTGGATCGGGGGTATGGTTAAGAGAATTTGTTATGGAAATGCTAAACAATATTTCCGATTTTAGCGGATTTCCTCTTTTTCAGTCCGGCAAATAATAGTAGAATAGAAGTCGTAAACTTTAAGGTCGTTTCTTTTCCGACCAGGTGCGACGCGAAAGTCGCAGGGTAAGAGACGAGCGTGTTAAGATGAATTAATCATAGAGAAAATAAAAGGAGCGTTATATGGATTACGGACAAGAGTCGTTAAAGAAACACGGCGAATGGCGCGGCAAGATCGAGACCAAGGTTCGCGTCCCCGTCGGTAGTCGGGACGAGCTTTCAGTCGCCTATACGCCTGGCGTCGCCACGCCCTGCTTGGCGATTCAAAAGGATCCCTCGCTCTCTTTCGAGCTCACGCGACGCTGGAACACGGTTCCGGTTATTACGGACGGCACGGCGGTTCTCGGGCTCGGCGATATCGGGCCGGAAGCCGGCATGCCGGTTATGGAAGGGAAATGCGCGCTCTTTAAGGCGCTTGCCGACGTCGACGCGTTTCCAATCTGCATTCGCTCGAAGGACGTCGATACGATCGTCGAAACGATAAAGTTGCTCCAGGGCAGTTTCGGCGGGATTAACCTAGAAGACATTTCGGCGCCGCGTTGCTTCGAAATCGAACAACGGCTGAAGAAAGAACTCGAAATTCCGGTCTTTCACGACGACCAGCACGGCACGGCGATCGTATCCGCCGCCGCGCTTATTAACGCGCTTAAGATCGTCGGCAAGAAGATGGAAGATATCCACGTCGCCATGAACGGCGCGGGCGCCGCCGGAATCGCAATTGCGAAATTCCTGCTGCGTTTCGGGGTCCAGGACGTGGTAATCTGCGACTCGAAGGGAATTATTTGCGAGGGCGATCCGCGTCTGAACGCTCCGAAGCAGGAGATCGCCAAGGTAACGAACAAGCGCCGTCTCACGGGCGGGCTAGCCGAGGCCATGGTCGGCGCGGACGTCTTTATCGGGGTCTCGACGAAAGACTGCGTTAGCAAGGATATGATTCGCTCGATGAACGACAAGCCGATCGTCTTTACGTGCGCGAACCCGATCCCGGAGATTTCGCGCGAAGACGCGCTGGAAGCGGGCGCGGCGATCGTCGGGTCGGGCTCCTCGGCGAAGCCGAATCAGATCAATAACGTTCTCGTCTTCCCGGGACTCTTCCGCGGCGCGCTCGACGTTCGCGCGAAGGACATTACGTACGATATGATGATGGCGGCGTCGCGCGCGATCGCGTCGGTCATTCCGGACGCCGAACTGAACGACGAGAATATTCTTCCTTACGCGTGGGACAAGCGCGCGCACGACGCGGTCGCCGCCGCCGTCGCCAAGGTCGCGCGCGAGACGGGCGTCGCGCAGAAGTAAGCTAAAACCGCAAGATAGCGGACGACTTGACAAAGAAAGGAGGATCTTGCTTTCGGCAAGGTTCTCCTTTTTTGTGGACGCCGTTCGAGAATAGGTCCAAACCCGTCAGAACGCGCGGAAAGATCGCCAACCTGGAGGTAAGGAACCAATCACGGCGGCGAAAAGACGCGACGTCGTCAAGCGGACGCCCCTCCAAAAGCCTATTTTCCAAGAGACGCCGACCGTCTAGTCCGGCGAGTTTACCCACTCAATTATGGAGCGTTTTCCGAATAATCGAGCGTTTCCAACTCTCTTGCATGGGAATTTATATTCCTCGATATATTTAATAATTGTGCCCATTGCCGAGTCGCTCGAAACGGCAACAGACAAAGTGGGCGACGTTATTGAAGAGCGAGCGAAGGAGAGGTACGCTGAAATTGAGCCCGT
>CADCOO010000372.1 GCA_902803085.1 uncultured Planctomycetota bacterium | reverse complement strand
TTGATATGTCCCGTTTCGGCGGCGACGACTCCATGATAGGATCTCAGCAATGCGTCGATTACAACGGCGTTCGTCTGCGTTCCTCCAACAAGAAACTCCACGGCGGCGTCTGGGCGTCCACAGGCTTTTCTAATCCTGTTCCTTGCGGATTCAGAGATCTCGTCGCGACCGTATCCTGCTGTTTTTACCATATTGGTTTCAATGATTCTCCGCAAAACGGCAGGATGCGCTCCTTTTGCATAATCACAGGCAAAGTTAAGTTTATCTTTCATATTATCGTTACCTACTCGTCGACTTTTTCTGAGTCGAATTACGGGCGCCTCTCTAACTAAAAGTTTTTTTAGAGATTACCCTATGCTCAGATTTTTCCCATCGCTGCGCGAAGAAACATTTGGTCCTGTTGCACAAAATCAAAGCCCGACGAACCGCAAGGATTCCTCGGGCTTCTTTCATAGCGCAACCGTCTACAACACCGTTGGCTTACGCCGCTTGCGCTGGCGCGGCCGGCTGTTCGGCGCCCTCGGCGGGCTGCGGAGTCGCTTCCTCTTTCGTAGCCGGGGGTTCGACGGGCTCAGCGGGCGGATCGTAGTAATAGTCCCAGAGCGACTTCATGGTTTCAGTCGGATAGTCGGTCGCAAAGGAAGCGCTTCCGGCGTCCATGAGAATCTTATAGGTTCGATACTTATCGCCGTTTTGCCATGAGAGCGTTTCGAAAATCACGCCCTTTTTGCGCAATTCGGTTCCACAGTATCTCAAGACTTCCGGGGTCGGCTTGACGTTCCCCTGCTCGTCGACGACGACGTGCACCTGGAGTCCAAAGAGACCGGCGAACCCTTGATCGCGTATGACGTTAAATCGATCGACGAGATCTTCCGGCGTGCCCGACCAGGTCGTCGGCATCCAGAGCATCGCCTTGGAGCGCGGCGCGTACTTCTTCCATTCTTTGATTTCGTCGTAGTTTGAGGACGCCATAATGATCTGCGGATGAACCTCGCGCGTGGCGTCGGCGAGAATTTGGAAGTCGACCTTTTTAATATCGAAGAAGATCATACGCTGCGGGTCTTCTTTTAGCGCGGCGATCATCTCGGCGAGATCCGCCATGCGCTGACCGCAATATGCTTCTCCCTTATAGGAACCGACGTCGAGTTTGCGGCATTCGTCGTAGGTGAAGTCCTTAACGCCAAGTTTGCGCGTTTCTTCGTCCGCGTCGGGTATAATGCGTTGGAAATTATTGTCGTGGAACGACATAATTATTCCGTCGCTCGTCATACGGATATCCGCTTCCGGAACGAGTCCTCGCGTCCACGCTTCGCGGAAGGTTTCGAGCGTTCCTTCCGGTCGCTCGTTCCCCAAGCCGCGATGTCCTTGCACGACCACTTCGGAATACGGGATATTATCGCGAACGTTCCAGTCTTCCGGCGAGTTCGCATAGAATTCGTCGATCGCTTGATAGGCGCAGTCGGGTCGGTCCGTACCGAATCCCATCGAGCCCAATTCGATCAACTGCTTATAGAAGTCGATATCGGTCTCTGCGTGCGGGCAATCCTTCGTTCGCCACGGCATGGTCTGGAACTCGATCCCACGAGCGCGACATTCCTCAGCGCGGGCGCGAATGCATGCGGGAGACGGACGCAGATTGCCGTCGGCGTCTTTGGCAATGTGGATCTGCAGGCGCTTGATTCCCTTGAAGCCCTTCTGCCGCAACGTCTGGAACCGTTTTTCAACGTCTTCGTCGGTATACTTGCCGAGTCCCATCCATAGCGTGGCGTCGTACCAGTCGGGGTTAATATCAGCCCAGCGCGCCAGGTCGTTTTCGTTGCCGGACGTTAGCGTTACTTGGAAGCGCACGGGCGCGACGGCAGCGGCGAGCGCTTCGAAATCGACGTTTTTGACGTCGATAACGACTTCGCGCCGATTATCGACTTTGAGCGCCTCGACGATCTCTTCGATCGAGAGGACCTTTTCGCCCTTAAATTCTTCGCCGCGATACGCGCCGATATCGAGCGCGCGGACTTCGTCGTAGGTCAGCGATTCCACGCTTGATTTGCGAATCTCTTCGGACTCGTTCGGGCAGACGCGTTGGAAGTTTCCGTCGTGGAACATCATAATGTGCCCGTCTTTGGTCGTGCGAACGTCGACCTCTGGAATGCCGCCCATGCCCCAAGTGAGTTCGAGCGAGGAGAGGCAGTTTTCGGGCGCGAGATCTCCGGCGCCTCGGTGCGCGACGACGGTAATCGTCTCGCGCGCCTTATTGCGTATGGTCCACTGCGCGTCTGCGGCGACGAGAGCGGAACCGAGCGTCGTCGCAAGAGCGGCGACGAATAGCGAAAATGCTAAATAACGTTTTGTCATGTAAGAACACCCTATTGTTGAAAGTCAGGCGCGGACGCCGACCAGCCCATTTTAAGCGAAGTCTCGACGCGACGTCGTTACATCTGATGCTCGAAATCGCCGCTGTGATCGAAGGCGCCGTCGTCGTCGCCCATCGGTTCGCCGTGATCTGCCGACGACGAAAGTTGCATGCCGCCGCGCGCCCAGTAATGCTTGCGCAACGAGTCGAACGCGTTAAAAATGCGGCTCGGTTCCGGCATATTCTTCATTTCGACTTTGTCGTCCGTCTTATCGTTCGTATAAAGCCAAATCGTGCCGACTCCGCCCTTGAAGTACTTCTGCCAGAACGACTGGATGCTCTTAACGTCCTTAACCGCGCCTATGTGCATGGAGTCCGTCGTCTTGTTGAAAATGCCGCGCTTAATGAGGAACGTCGTCGCGCGCGGATTCTCCTCGTCGACGCGAAGCTCATACTCGACCCCGTAAACCGCAACAATCCAGCGCGCGCCGCGCCAGAGCCAAAGCGCGATCGGAGGAATGAGGCACACGATCCAGATCCACAGGATCTTATTCCACGGAATCGAACCTTTCGCGGGCGTCGGGGTCGCAGCCGCGGCGCTCTTCGAACCAGTATCGGCGGTTGCCGCAGTTTCGGAGACCGTCGCGTCGTCGGTCGACGTCGGCGCCTGCTCGGCAAGATCTGCGGCCTGTTCGGGTTTCGGCAAGAGGTTTTTCGTCTCGGCGGTTTCGGTTGGTTGCGGTTCTTCGGTCGCCGGCGCTTCGGGCGCTTCGGGCGCTTCGTTGAGATCCGCTTCCTGAGCATAGGCGGGAACGCAGAAGAAGGAAACGGAGGAAACTTCCGCCGGCGCTTGCTCGCCCTTCGCCTTCTTAACGGCGCTACAACTGAGCTTGGCGCCAAGCGCGATGAAAGCGATCGTAATAATTGTGAGTAAGAAAATCTCGGGGTAGAACGCCTTGAAAGAGGGACGTCCCGATCTCCATTCCGTATTTGTCGTCGGGCTGGGTGTGTTAGCCATATGATTTATTCCTTAAGTTAGCGGACTTTCGTTAAGATCGCGTCGACCCGATTTCTCGAATCGACGGCGGCCCGGACGCAGCGGCGCAACAGCCGAACGCCCCAATATAGATTGTAGTCTACAGACCCGGCAAGCGCAACTGTCGAGGCGAAATTTTGTGAAAAAATCAGGGTATTTCCTTCTGATCGCGCGCCGTAGATTGCGGGTCGACGTTAATATCGACGCGTTCGGCAAAAGCGCGCGCGCAACCTATCCTTTTCCTGTCCTTTAGCGAAAACAAGGTTGCCGTCGTCGTACAAATTGCTTATACTGTAGTATGTTGACAAAGAGTCGGGATCTGGCGCGGGGCGACGTCGACGGCGTTCCGCTGAGGATCGAAGCGTTATACGAAAGGCGCCGATATGGTAAATCACAGCATTAAGGGCTGCGCGCGCATGGCGGCGCTCGTCCTTCTCCTTACGACCGCGTTTACGTTCCTGGAGCGCCAGTTCGTCTACGGCGCGCCCGGGGACGAGCTCGTCGCCTCGGGCAAAGCGAAATACCAGGCGGCGGACTACGACGGCGCGATTCAAGCGCTAACGCAGTTTGTAAATCAGTATCCGACGAGCGCCGATCGCAACGTCGCCGAGCTATATCTCGGATGCTCCTTCCTCATGCGAAAGAACGGGGTCGATCCCGCCGACAACACGCTTGCTCGTCAGCATTTCCAGTTCATTATGAACCAGGGCAAGGCGGAAACGTACTATCGAGAAGCGTCCTTTCATAACGCGCGATCTTATTACTGCGAGAAGAACTACGCGCCCGCGATCCCGCTCTTGCGCCAATACCTCGCCGATTTCCCCAGCGACGATTTCAACAAATTCGCGTACTACTATCTAGGCGTCTGCGAATCGCAGACCGGCGCGTTCGACGCGGCGATCGCCGATCTCGACGCCGCAATCGCGCTCATTCCGCAACAGGACTCCACGCTCCGCTCCTACTGCCTGCTCGAAAAGGCGACGATCGCCGGCAAGCTCGGACAGTTCGCCGCCGCCGACGCGCAACTCGCGCAAATTTACGCCGCTGGCACGCCGAGCGACAGCGTCGGTCAAGCGGCGAACCAGCGCGCGCTGCTCATGCTCGCGCAACACCGACAAGACGACGCCATTAGCATTCTCAACGACTACATTACGCGATACGGCGCCGATCCCGCCTCCGCTAAGACCGTTCAGGAAGCGTACGTCTACATGGCGTACTGCTATTTCGCCAAGAAAGATCCGACAAGCGCGTTACAAATCGTCGAGCAACTCGAAAAAGTCGCGCAAACCCTACCCCCGGAAGCGGCGACCCTCAAGATTAAGCTGCTGCTGAATCTCGGGAGAATCCAGGAAGCGGAGACGTTGCTCAACGCGCTCGCGCAGTCCCCGTACGGTCAGACCTTGCCCGACCTCATTACGCTCTACCGCGCTATGGTCTCTCTCGCAAAGGGAGATCGCGACGCCGTTATTTCATCCCTCTCCAATCTGTTGCAGACGCAACAGATCTCGTCGAATCCGCCTAGACTCGCATTCAACTACTTCCAAACTCAACGAAACTATCTCGCGCCCCTGGATTTCACCGAAGCGTGCGGTATTCTCACGCTCGCTCTCGCGGGAAGGTACGCCAATAATCCCAATCGAAACGCCGTTCCGAATAACGATCCGGACTACAACGGACAAGAACTCGTCTATCAGGCGGCGGCAGAATACGTCAAAAGCCAGAGCGATCCTTCGCTCGACCTCGTTCTCGAAGCCGTCGATCGCGGAAGAAAGAATATCATCTCCAATCCGAACTCAAATAATACGACGCAAGAGGGACTCAGCGTCCTCGGACCTATTTACGGTTCCCAGAACGCCAATACGATGGGCGCCGGATCCTTCTCCAATCCAACTGATCCGCAAACCTTTAAGAATCCCGGTCTAACGAACTCCGCGCCTAGCTACAGTGGGTACGGTCCGGCGGGTCAGCAGGCGCCTAACGCCCAACAGGGACAAAACGCTCAGCAGGGTCAAAACCTCCCGCAAGGTCAGAATGCCCAGCAAGGTCAAAATTCCCAGTTAGGCACGACGCCGGGATTCCTCCAGAACAACCCGAATTCCAATCTCCAGACGAATCCCAATAATCAGGGAAATCAGGTCGCCAATCAAACGTCCGCGCCAAACCAAACGGCAAACTATCCCGCTCAGAATCAGGCGAACGCTAATCAACCGGCGAATCCAAACCTCCCCGGTAATCAGCAGAACGCGCCGCAAGGAAACGTCGTCAACGTGCCGAACGCCAACGCGAACGGATACGTCGATCCGAACCAACAGCAACAGGCGATCGCAAACGAAGCGCCGCCAAAGCTAACCCCGGAAGAGGCGCGCGAAGCCCTCAAAAAGGCGACCTCATACTATCAGAACCTCGAATTCGAACGCGCAAACACCATTCTCCTAGAAGCGACGACAAAATCGGAAACCTTCTGGGACGACTGCCCTGCGGAAGCCTCAAAAATTACAATTCTTCGCGCGAACACCCTTCTAGAGCTCAATAAGCGGTCGGAAGCGGAAATGCTATGCAAGGATCTCATCGAGCATGACCCGAACTCGCCGGAAGCCGCGCTCGCAAACTTCTATTTGGGATCGCTCGCCGACTCCGTCGGACGCGCGGCAGACGCCATCGATTACCTACGCGCAGCCACGCGAGGACGCGCAGACTTCCCATATTCCGACGTCGCGCTATACTACCTCGGAACCAACGAGCTCGAACGAGGCGCCG
The DNA here is from genome assembly GCA_902803085.1 of uncultured Planctomycetota bacterium. Taxonomy (GTDB): domain Bacteria; phylum Planctomycetota; class Planctomycetia; order Pirellulales; family Thermoguttaceae; genus RUG369. The sequence goes on along the minus strand of CADCOO010000372.1, from coordinate 7,408 downwards.
TTACCGACGCCGCCCAGACCTTCGAGAAACTCTATAAAAATTATCCCGATAGCGCATACTGGAGCCACGGCGCATGGAGACTCGCCAAAATTGAAAACGAACGCGGAAGAAACGTCGTCGCTGAAAGAATCGTTAACGACGCCCTCGCCCACCGACCCGACGTCGCTATTATCGACTATCTACTCTTCCTCAAGGGAGAAATCGCGCTGCGCGCAAGGGACTACGACAAGGCGCTCGTCGCCTTCGATATGATCGTCGACCAGTACCCGGAAAGCGTATGGTATTCGCGCGCTAAAAATAGACTCGCCGCCATTCCGGAAAGCTATAAGGGCGACGTCGAATTCCTAGAAGACGACCTCGACTACGGAATTGAGGACGATTTCACGCCCGTCCCGCCTGCAAGCGCGCCCAATATGACGCGCTCCGCGCCGGATCTCTTCGATCGACAGAACGCGCGACCGGCTCGCAATCCCGCCGAGCAACAGAGCGCCGCGCCGCAAACGACAAATTCTTCGGCGAATGACCGAGGACAAACGCGCGAAAACAGCGCCCCGGCCGATACGCGCGCCAACCAACGCGGCTCGACTAATGCCGCGCCCGCAGGAACAAGCGCCAACGCGCCGGCTAGAACGAATTCGACCCCGCGCGCAGGAACCCCGCTGCCCCCGTCCTCCTCGTCGAATTCGACCAACTCTTCGCGCGGCTCGAGATAATCGAATCGCCTTCTTCGCTTCCGCTCCGCTCTCTAACGTCAAAAGGAAAACGTCATGCGAACTTTACGCTTTCTCGCACAGATTGCCGTCGTTGCGGCGTTTTGCGCGAATGTCGCGCTCGGTCAGGAGCCGATCGTAATCTTCGACGGCCGCGCCGCGCTCGACGACGCCCAACTCCAGGACGTCGTCGTAACGTCGGCGCCCAACGGCGGAATTGAAATCCGCAACGGACTAAAAGACAACTGGCCAGGCGTTCATTTCACAGGATTGTGGGATCTGGGCCATTACGATCGCCTGGAACTTTTCGTGCGGTCGACAAGCGAGGAACCGATCACCCTCTACTGCAGACTCGATTGCCAGGAAAGCGATACGAAAACGATGGAGGGAATCGTAACGCGGCAAATTATCCTTGAGCCGGGCGAAAGCGCCGTCTGGAAAGTAGAGCTTCCCGGTTATCTCAACTTGGAAACGCGTCGGAAGCTCTTCGCTATGCGCGGCAAGCCGGGCGGTATCGCGACCGACGCCTATTCCGTCGATCAAAAGATCCCGTTCGACAAGCGCGCGCTCACGGCGATACGACCCTTTGAAAATCAGAATAAGCGCGGAGACTCATGGATTCTCGAAAAAATCGTCGCCGTTCCGACGCCGAAAGAGAAACTTGACGCCGAAGCGTATCTCCTCTGGGAGCCGGAAAGATTCTTTCCCATGATCGACGAGTTCGGGCAATTTCGACACGCCGACTGGCCCGGTAAAACGCATTCGGTCGAGGAACTGCGCGCGCAAATTGCAATAGAAGACGCCGATCTCAAGAAAAATCAACCGGACGAGTTCGACGAGTACGGGGGGTGGCTCAACGGTCCGCAATTGGAAGCGACCGGCGCGTTCCGGGTTGAAAAGATCGACGGCGTCTGGTATTTCGTCGACCCGATCGGAAGGTTATTCTGGTCGCATGGGGTCGACTGCGTGGGGCATTGGAACGCCGTGACGCCCGTTGCCGATCGCGAATTCTACTTCGTCGACGCCGTGCCGACCTCCCGCGATTCCCAATCGCCGTTCGCGCAGTTTCTCTCCACGTCCTCCAGAAGCGTCAATAATTACTACGCGGGGCGCGGCGAGTATCTGCAATACAATTTTAGCGCGTCTAATCTCTATCTGAAATACGGCGACGACTGGGAATCTCAAGCGCGCGAATTAGCGCGGCGACGCCTGCGAAGCTGGGGAATGAACACCTTCGGAAACTGGTCTAACTTCGACTATATTCGCGACGCCAAAACGCCTTACGTCGCGACCTTCAGCGTCTCCGGAAATTGCCCCAATATTGAAGGAAGCTCCGGATACTGGGGCAAATTCGTCGATCCGTTCCATCCGGAATTCCCGCGCGCTATTCGCGCCGCGCTCGATAGTCAGAAAGGCGCGACCGCGACCGATCCGTACTGCCTTGGATACTTTGTCGATAATGAAATAAGCTGGGGAGAAGTCGGCTCGCTCGCACGCGCCGCGCTCGCGTCTCCGAAAGACCAACCTGCGAAAATCGCGTTCGTCGACTGGCTCAAAGATCGATACGAGTCGATCGAACGCTTTAACGCCGAATGGCGCGCGGCGTTCAACGATTGGAACGAGCTGCTCGACCAACCTTTCGAGGCGCCGAAAAACGAACAAGCCAACGAAGATTGCAACGCGTTTTACAAGATTATCTGCGAACGATATTTCGCCGAAATCGCAAACGGCGTTCACGACGTCGCGCCGCAACGACTCTATCTAGGATGTCGATTCGCATGGACGAACGATCTCGCGCGCGCTGCCGCTCAGAAATACTGCGACGTCGTAAGCTATAACTTCTATAAGTACGAGGTCGGCTCCTTTAAGCCCGTCGAAGGAGAAGACAAGCCCGTGATTATCGGAGAATTCCACTTCGGCGCGCTCGATCGCGGACTATTTCACGCGGGATTGTGCCCGCGCGACAATCAGACGAAACGAGCCGAGGCGTATCGCGAGTACGTCGAAAGCGCGCTCGCCAATCCCTGGATTATCGGCGCGCACTGGTTCCAATACGGAGACGAGGCGACGACGGGCCGATTCGACGGCGAGAATTACCAAATCGGTCTGATCGACGTCTGCGACCGTCCGTATCCAGAGACGATCGCCGCCGTGCGCGAGGTCGGATACCACATGTACAAGACGCGCGCCCAACAAGGCGTTCGGAAATAACGCCGTCGTCCCAGCGAGGTCAAGAACACAAAAAGCTCCCGCAATTCCACGGGAGCTTCTTTTTTTTGCAACCTTACCGCGCGCGTCGCAGAGGACTTCGCGGAGAGAGCGCGGGCGCGACGAGAACGACGCGTTACCGTCGTTCGAGGCGAACGTCGACTCAGAAGGTTGAACTAGTCTTTTCGATGGCGAATCTTAGATCGCATTCGTCGCTTTTTTCTTCCGAGCTTACGTCGTCCTTTTCCAGTCTTTTTCGTTCCCACGATAATCTCCGTTAATCTTTGGATCTAGCGATCCGTATCCTATGTTTTACTCTCACGTTTTGCGCGGACTATGAACCGTTCCGCTGATCGCGCGCAAACGCGTCGCGCGATCAAACGCGTTAATCGCTTATCGACGCCGCCAAAACTCAACGGCGGATACCATTATATTATATAAACGCGCTTTGGAAAGGGGGCGCTTGAATTTTTTCAGTAGAATAACGCCGCGCGACGACGCCGACGAGCGAGATTAAAAAAAGCCCCGAGCGCAAGACTCGGGACTCTTTATTCTATCACAACCGGAATCCAGCGGAAATCGCAAGATTAACCGGCGTCGCATTCGCGCGCAATACGCGCCGCGTTATATGAACGGTAGTCGAAACTACTTCGTGTTCTTCGTGAGAACGCCAGCGTCGACGAGCTTGTCGATGAGTTGCTGCATGCTGTTGAACATGGAGAGGAACGCCATCGGCGGCATGATGACTCGCTCGGACGGTTCCGGCTTCGGGGCTTCGCCGTCGCCAGCGGGCTGGAGGGTTACGAAGTCAAAACGAACCATGTTACCGGCGAAGTGGATTTGGCCGACGCCATCGGCATAGATTTCTTTCTTCATTTAATCAATACCTTTTCTATCAAAGTGTTTGATTGGAGTCTGCGCTCTCGACTATCGAGAGGCGCCCGCGAACGCGACGCGCGTCGCATTCGCAACAGTCTGTAATTATACAGTTTCCTGGAAAAATGACGCCCCGGAAGGGTAGGAAAGAATGAAAAAAATCATCTTTCTATTGTGCATTTTATCCATTTTAACGATTAATCGGATTATACCAAGCGTCTGCCGTTCGATCTGAAACCTGCGTCTTCGAACTTTCGCAACCGCTTGACTTCCGATTTACGCAACCTTTGATGGAAGCGCTCCGGGAATAATTCCTGAGAAGTTTGAAAAAAGAATAGATTTTCCTCGCCGTCGCAGATTATAACGATTATAACAACAATAACGTTTACGCGTCTCGTCTAAACAAAAACGCGGTCGCCGGAACGTCCCGACGCCGCGTCTCAATTCAATCGCGCTGAAAATTGCGATCAATAGGAATCGATTCCGAGCAATTCGTTGAACTTGATCTTCTTTTCGAGCAGGTGATCTTTAAGGGAATTCGCGTCGACGTTCACATTCGCCGAGCTAGACCCCATGCCCACGCTCATATCCATCATGCCCATGCCGCCGCTCGTCGACGGACCTTCTTTAATGAACGTATTCATTTCGTCAAACTCGGCGAGCGCCTTGCCGAGCGTCTCTTTCATTGCCGCCTGCGCCTCGTCGCTGTCGGAAAGCTTCGCCTGCACGCCGGTACCGCCGTTCTTAACGCCCTTAATCGCGCGTTGAATGCAGTCGAATCCATATTGAATACGCGCGACGACGGCTTCCATACTCTTTGCGTTCTGGATCGTGCCGCTCATGCCGCCGCCCATGCCGCCGCTCATACCGCCGAGACCGCCGCCCATCATGTCCATACCGCCCATGCCGCCGCCCATGCCGCCGGAACCGCCCATGCCGCCCATGCCGCCGCCAACTTGGTTCGCCGCCGTTTTAACTACGTCGCGAACAAGCTCCGCGTCGATGTAATTCATCTCGTCGACGCAGAAGTCGCGCGCGAGAAGAATCAGCGATTTCGAAAGATCGAGATAGTTGTACGAATTGAGCGATTCGAGATTCATGTCGCCGATCGCGCGCGCGGCAAGGCAACGAAGATCGTAGTTCGCGTCCTGATCGTCGACGATACGCTTAAAGAGCTCCAACGTGCCCGCGCCGCCCTTCGTCCCTTCGGGACTCTTATAGCTCGCCAGTCCCATGAGCGCTTTCTCTTGGAACCAGTCGTAGATTTCGGGACGAATACCGCGTTCTTCAGCATATTTCGGATCAAGAATCTTCGCAAAGAGCGACTTCACGTTCCCCGCCATTTTCTCGTCTTTAATACCGAGCTCCGCGTGACGAACCAAGCCGATCAGCGCCGCAAGACGGACGTAATCGGGAACTTCTTTCGTCGAGTTCACCATCTGAGCGAGCGTCGTAATCGCGCCCGCGTACGGGGTCGCGCCCGCGCCGGAGCGATCGCCCGCCGCCTCGTTGAGAGAGCCGATCGCCAAAGCGGCGTTAAATCGGCAGGCGGGATAGCAATCTTTGGAACCGGCGTAACTCTTCAGAGCGTCGACCGCTTCTTTAAGAAAAGTCTGTTGCGGGGCGCCGGATCGCGCGGTCGCGTCCGTTTCGAGCTCCTGACGATATTTAACGAGATTCTGCGCGTTCGCGCGAACGGTCCAGCGCGCGAGGTAGTATTTGCGCAAGAAATCCTTGACTTCCTTCGCGTCCCCGCCCGCCAGAACGGCGTCCTTCTGACCGGCAAGCGAGTCGTCGACCGGCGCCTCCTTGTACTCTTGACCAAACGCGCAACAACCGACGACGAGACAGCACGCGCCGACGATCATGCAGACGCGACGCGCTAGCGCGCGCGTAAAACTAGGCGACGATAAAAGCGAGGATGACGTTCTCATTGCTTCTCCAACCCCCGCGGGGGCGCTTTCGGTAAAACTAGGTTCGCGAGTCCGGAACGTCGCGCACAAGCGACCTTCCGCAGTCGGCGCGCATGGCGCGCCCCATAGACTCTGCTACGTCTCTTATATCATACCTTGAAAGACCGCGCGGCGTCAAGGGATTTCCGATTTTTTTGCCAATTCCGGGCAAATAAAAGGCGAGTTCGCACAGAAAAGAGGGAAAAGAAGGACTAAAATCAATCGCGACGCCGTCGATCGCCCCTTGGTGAAATTAGAACGACGAATACAATAGACAAACCGACGCGGCGATCGGCGGCGCGATCACGCGCCTCGTTCGTCAACCGCAATCCAGCGTCTAGAGACTCCGCATATTATAATAACGTCATGTCAAGAAACCCCGCGACCTATCGGCAAATACTCCAGGAATGCCGACGCCAAGTCGACTCGCCCTATCGCGCGGCGGCGAAAACGCCGCTCCCGCTCGTTATCACAGGCGTCACGGGCGTTGCGGGCTACGGCGCGCTGGCGTATTTCCAATCGCGATTTCCAGAGGAGGTCTACGGGGTCGTTCAGGAGACGGACGTCGACTTTCCAGCGCCGAACCTCATTTATACGAATCTTCGCGACTACGAGGTCATGGCGCGTCTCTTCGACGGGGTCGGCGCGCGCGCCATTCTCGACTGCGCGGGCAACTGCGCGCTGAAGGCGTGTCAAGTGGATCCGCGAATCGCCTGGGAACTCAACGTCGACATTGTTCGGAATCTAGCGCGTTACGCGCGCGAACGCGCGATACGACTCGTTCATCTATCGGTCGACATGGTCTTTAAGGGTCGTCCGCGCGGCGCCTATCGCGACGACGAGCCGACCTGTCCGGCAAATGTTTACGGCGAGTCGATGGTCGAAGGCGAGCGCGCCGTCGCCGAAATCGATCCTTACGCCGCGACCTTGCGCATCTCGATGCCAATGGGCGTCAGCTTCAACGGGCATGCGGGCGCAATCGACTGGATCGCCGCAAGATTCCGTCCGAACCGACCCGCAACGCTCTATTACAACGAGGTCCGAACGCCGACCTACGTCGACGAAATGGCGCGCGTCTTTCGCGAATTTCTCGCCAACGACTACGCGGGCGTTCTTAACTGCGGCGGCGCTCGACAGGTCTCCCTCTATCAGATGGCGCAGATTATCAATCGGACCGGCGGCTTCAACCCGGAACTACTCTACGGCATGAGGATCGAAGAATCATGTCCCGTTCCGCCCCGCGTCCGCAACTGCTCGCTCGATTCCTCCAAACTCGCCGAAATCCTAGGATACCCGCCCTTCACCCCCTGGCCCGCCAATCCCAATCACCTACCCGATTCAAGATCGTGGCACTATAACCGACTCCCCAACGAGCCCGGCTCCACTCCCTATATGAATCGCGTTCTTGCCTTCTCGCCGACGCTGTATCCCGAAGGATCGGCGTATTTGGACAATCTATTCTGACGTAGCGAATGTGCGGCAATCTGCCGAACCAGGAAAAAACGAAGAGCGTCCGTCGCCGCTTTCATTTGACTTTTCATGTCCAAAAGGGTATAATAGCGTCGACGTAGCGCGTCGCCGCGCGCAAAGCTAAAGCGTTCCAAGAAACGAGGACGGCATGAGCGAAAAACGAGAAACAAGCGCTTCTTCTGAATCGCGTCC
>CADCOO010000371.1 GCA_902803085.1 uncultured Planctomycetota bacterium | reverse complement strand
CGCCGTGCAATAGAAGCCGAAGGAGAAATCCTTTTGATAGCGGCCTCGTCGTATTTCGGGGGTTGTTACGATTTCTCGACTACCGTAATAGAGCGCGATTTCCGTTTCCATGAGTTTAGCTCCTAATTGAGCGCGGATAATCACCCCTTTCCCTCAAGTTCGTTGAGCAACGCGACGAACCACGAGCGATTGTCGGCGCTACAGTAGGTCATTCGTCCGCCCATGCGACTGAAGGTTTTGCAGTATCGCAGATAGTACGCCGGGTCGGTCATAGGCGGCTCGCCGTTTTTCGTCCAGTCCCAGGAGGAGGTCGCAAGATCGACGACGTGAATCGCGAAATCGGAGATCGTCTGATCCTTCTGGCGCGCGAGATTGCGCGACATGGAGAGAGACTTCTCAAAGATCATCGGCGAAAGGACGGCGGAACCGACGGAAAGATAGACGCCTCCCTCTAATTGCGCGACTGAGTTCGCGTACGAGAGGAAATCGCGTTCCGCCGCGCGTCCGATCGCAGCGCAACGGTTCGCAGGGTGCGTATAGATTATGTCGCATCCGATCATTGGGCAACAGCTGAAGGGGACTTCGGCGCGACGTAAACGGTAGGCGACGGAGTAATCGCGCGTCGGGTGCGGAATGGGAAACTTTCCGTCCGGGAGGGCAAAGCGTCGCTTCGCGCGCAGGAGATCGGCGGCGGCGCCCGCGCGGTCGAGCGAGTCCCAGGGAGACGCCGGATCCGCGTCGACTACCGGATGATCGTACTGGGGAAAGGACGCGCAATCGGCGCCCGCGAGCATAGCGTACCGCAATTCCTCGTCGCTCGGTATGACGAGCCCTTCGTTGGCGATCATTTCGCCGACCGACTCGCCATACCCAAGTTCGCGATACGCCCCGACGACGATCGCGAGGTTGATATAGAGCCCCGTCTCGTCCCAAATTCCAAACTGACCTTCGCTCGTATACCTCTTGACGTCCTCGCCCGAACGGCCTTGGAACGCGAATTCCCAGTCGTGAATGACCCCGGCGCCGTTTGTCGTAAGATGCGTGAGCCACCCGAGCTCCGCGAGTCGCGCCAGAATGACGCCGAGTCCGTTCTTAATCGCGTGCGCGCCGTACGTGAGCATACGCGCCGCGCCAAGTTGACGCGCGCGGCGTAATTCCGCCGCCGCGTTTTTAACGTCTTGCCAAGCTTCGTCCGAAAGCTCGACGGGATAGGTCGCCGGGTCGATAACGTCGCGCTCGACGTCGAGTTTATTGACGCGGCGTTCCAGAGGGAGGATTTTTAACGCGTCGCGATTGAGATAGCTGGTCATGAATTTGCCTATTAAATAGATTAAAATCTGCTTTACATTACGCGAATCGCGCTTCTCTTATACCGGTCAAGCGCCAGTAGCTGAAGGTACCCCTTAAGATCTTTTATCATGCTGGCCGTCGATTTCCCCGTGGGTTCAAGATTGAACGCTTTAAGAAATAGCCGTAGGCCGTCCGTCTTGTGCTTCTTTTTAACGTTTTCAGCGATTTCAAGAATACCGTCGATATTCTCATTCGGTAGCGCCGAATGCGTGGCGTCGCGCAATTCGATCGCTTTGAGCGCGAGTTCGTCGATTTCATCGGCAATGAGTTCCTCCGCCGTCGGCGGTTTAACGCCTGTTCGCAACCATTTTTCAAAGGCGTCGGCGTCTTCTTTACTTGCTAAATTGAGATCGAACTTTTTCGCAATCGATTTAACGGTCGTTGCCGCAAGCGTTCGAAAGTCGGCGACGAGCGCTTCGACTGGCTCTGCGTTGGGTTGCGTCTCCAAAAACGTTTGAATTCGCTTAGCGAATCCAGCCGCGCTCGTTCGTTGCGTCTTAACGGCGTCGACGATAGGCTTTTTCAATTCGGAGACGGAAGCGACTCCAACCTCGCGCATAATAGCGACGAGCGTTGAAAGCTCTTTTTTTACCGCCGCGTTGCATAGAGGAGCGAGCTGTTCAAGTTGCTCAATAATGGAAAGGGCTTGTTCGCTCATTGGTATATCCT
>CADCOO010000370.1 GCA_902803085.1 uncultured Planctomycetota bacterium | reverse complement strand
GGGTGGAAGAAGAGATTCGAACCCTCGACCTTCGGAGCCACAATCCGATGCTCTATCCAACTGAGCTACTTCCACCGTCGAGACGCGGAACGCGCTAGCGCGTCCAACAACGTCGCGTCAATTGTAGCTGAATTCCACAATCGGTCAAGCGCTATTTTTGCAATTTTGCCAATTCGTCGTTAGCGTTCAATCTGCGTGGCGACGAGGCTCTTGCCGCAGTAGATTTCACGGAGCTTGGGTTTTTCGATCTTGCCCGTCGGGTTGCGCGGCACGTCGGCGAAGATGAATTTGCGCGGTCGCTTGTAGCGCGGCAGTTCGGCGCAGAACTGAACGAGTTGTTCCTCGGTCGTATGGCGATCGGGCTTGAGCTCGACGATTGCGGCGGCGATTTCGCCGAGTCGCGGGTCGGGGAGTCCGATGACGGCGACGTCTTTAATATCGTCGTGTCGTCGCAGGAAATCTTCGATCTGTACGGGGTATAGGTTCTCGCCGCCGGTAATAATGACGTCTTTTTTGCGATCGACGAGATAGATAAAGCCGTCTTCGTCCATACACGCCATATCGCCGGTATAGAGCCATCCGTCTGAGCTCAAGGTCGCGGCGGTCGCGTCGGGATCGCGATAATATTCGAGCATGACGCCGGGTCCCTTAACGGCGAGCTCGCCGACCTCGCCCTGAACGACGTCCTGCTTATTTTCGTCGAGAATGCGCGCCTGCCAGCGATAGCCCGGCTTGCCGATCGCGCCAACCTTGTGGATGTTCTCGACTCCGAGGTGCACGCATCCGGGCCCGATCGATTCGCTCAGCCCGTAGTTCGTGTCGTACTCGTGCATTGGGAAATACTTCTTCCAGCGTTTAATCAGGCTCGGCGGCACCGGCTGCGCGCCGATGTGCATGAGGCGCCATTGCGAAAGAATGTAGTCGTTGAGCGCGACTTCGCCCGACTCGATGGCGTCGAGAATATCCTGCGCCCACGGAACGAGTAGCCAGACGATCGTGCAACGCTCTTCCGAAACGGCGTGCAGAATCGTCTGCGGCTTGACGCCGCGCAGCAAGACCGCCTTGCCGCCGACGAGGAAACTGCCGAACCAGTGCATTTTGGCGCCTGTATGATAGAGGGGCGGAATGCACAAAAAGACGTCGCGCCGCGTCTGCGAGTGGTGGTTCTGTTCGGTAAAGCAGGAGGACGTCAGACTTCGATGCGCGTGTAGAATCGCTTTTGGAAACCCGGTCGTGCCGGAGGAAAAGTAGATTGCGGCGTGATCGTCGGCGGTTAGTTTGACGTCGGGCGGTTCCGGAGACGCGTAGGTCGTAAGGTTGTGGAGCGGCTCGGCGAAGGTGGGGCAGACGTCGCCGAGGAAGAAGAGCGCGCGAACGCGATCGAGGCGATCGCAGATCGATTCGACGCGTCCGATGAACTCGGGACCGAAAACGAGATAGTCGACTTCCGCAAGCTCGAGGCAGTATTGGATTTCGTCGGCGGCGTATCGGAAATTCATCGGCACGGCGATCGCGCCCGCCTTGAGCGCGCCGAAGTAGACGGGCAACCATTCCAGACTATTCATGAGCAGAATGGCGACCTTGTCCCCTTTCTTGAGCCCGCGACTGAGCAGTAGATTGGCGAAGCGATTGGCGAGCTCGTCGAATTTCTGCCAGGTCGTAGAACGTCGAGCGCCTTGACCGGCGCGGGGCGGCTCGACGAGATCGAAGTCTTTCCATGTAATTCGTCGTTTCTCGTCGTCTTCTTCTGGCGAGAGCTCGACGAGGCAGACGTCGGAGCCGTAAAGTTGCGCGTTGCGCGCAAGTATTTCCGTAATAGGGGTCGTTTCGTCAATGTTCGGTAGTTCGAGGGGTTGCGTCATTGTTCTAATCCTCGGGTAATATTTGTTCGTTTCTTCGGTCGTCCGCGCGGGTTGCGCGCGCCGCCTGGCACGCCGCCGTCGCCATTGATTATAGAGTGGGCGCGGCAAGAAGCAAGACCTTAAGATCGAGCATTTTTGTTGTTGTTCTTGACGGAGCGGATCGAGTCGATACAATCGGACTTCTAGGCGTTGCGGCGCGCAGATTGCGCCGTTAGTCGTCTGAAATTTGCCTAATTTAACAGTAAGCCGCCCCCGCGACGGCGCCGGAACCGCCATGAACCCAACGAAAACTAACGCGACCCGATTATTAGAAAACGCCGGGATTCCCTTTGCGACCGTCGAATATGAAGTCGACGAGTCCGATCTCTCCGGCATGCACATTGCCGAAGGCATGGGAAAAGACCCGCAGGGAATCTTTAAGACCCTCGTTATGAAGGGGGAAAAGAAAGGATACTTCGTCTGCTGTCTCCCCGTCAGCGACGAACTCGATCTCAAGAAGGTCGCGAAAGCCTTCGGGGATAAAAAGTGCGATCTCATTCCCATGAAGGAGCTCAAGGACCTCACCGGCTATATTCGCGGCGGTTGCTCCCCGATCGGTATGAAGAAGAAATTCCCCACGCTTATCGACGAGACCGCGATCCTTTTCGACGAAATCTATATCAACGCCGGCATGCGCGGCATGATGATCGCAATTGAACCGAACGCGCTCGTCGGATTCGTCGAGGCGACGCTGGCGGATCTTGTTAAGGATTGAAACGTCTCCTCGCGAAGGGAACCGCCGCCCGTAGCGGCGTCGCGACTTGACGTGACTAATGCCCGCAAAACAGATCGACAATAACAGAGAGGAGCGTTATTAGGAGTTGCTCAATGAAAGCCGAAACAGAAAGTAGAAACGTCGACAATTCACAACGCCGCCGTCGAACCGTCGCTATTGTCGAAAAATCCATAATCATTCTTCTGTGCGTAGCGATAGTTGTCGTTGTCCGCATAATCTCGTTTCCCTTGTCGTTATTATTGACGCCAAGCCTAGGGACGCCAGAGAAGGAATTCAAATGGGAAGGAACTCAGGTTGTCGAAAGCTATGGCAAAGGCGACGGTCAGCGTTATGTCTATCCTTGCCAGTTTTCACGTTGCGATCCGACCGAGCGTCAACATTGGCAAACGAAAATATACGAAGGAGTCTGGGAACCGAGCGTTTGGTTTGACGATCCTAAGATTGTTCACCTTTGTGATGCTTTGCTATCCCGCAATTCTGGAAAAGTTGAAGACCTTATTATGTACGACGGCGTCGATATCAACGCGCGCGGTAAAGAGGGTATGACGCTTCTCTTGTGGTCGATCTTTTGCGAATTTGACCAGATCGAACTTTTACTCCAACATGGCGCTTCTCCTGATTTTATCGTGGAATCTGATTATCGAATACTCATATCGGGCTATGGAGAATCGAGTAATTGGATAGAGAACGAGAGCTTTCTGGCGACTTTGACCTATCTTTCATACTATGAAGTTGAAGAATCGACGCACCGATTTCGAGACCTCGTCAAACTTATGTTGAAATATGGCGCTGATCCGAACTATAATCGATCGAGATCGCTTATTTTAACAAGTCAATGTTTTTACACTAACGATCAGTACTCGCAAATCCGACAACTAATAGCGTCTGGCTATGACGTTCAACGAGGCGTTGGAACCGTTGCGTCATTCGATCCTCCTGTAAACTACCGAGAAGACGAGGAAAAGCAGCCATATATATTGAAAAGCGGCTACTTTTGCGATCTGAATACTAACGTTGGACTTGCTCTTCACAGTCAAGTTAAGGACGCTTTAAAATATGGCGTTCCTTCTATAAGGAGGAATTGGGAGGAAACTCAAGAACTTTTGCAACGCTACCCCAACGATGCTTCTTTGAAAAATCTAGAGGAGTTTTGGCGTACAAGACGTGAAGAGAGCTTTAGCTCTGTTCGGCAATACGAGAGAGTATTGTTGCGCCAGGGCGTT
>CADCOO010000369.1 GCA_902803085.1 uncultured Planctomycetota bacterium | reverse complement strand
TGGAAGCGATTCCAGCGTTCTGTTTCCTGGTAGCGTTGTTGTTTAATCCGGAGAGTCCGCGTTGGCTCGCCACTAAAAAACGCTATGAGGAAGCCAAACGTCTGCTCGTTCGTCTTATGCTGGACGAGAATGAAGCGGAGAAGGAACTGGCGGCGATTAAGGAGTCTCTTGCCGAAGAAGAACGATCTGTCGGTAAAGAACGACTCTTCTGCCGTCGTTATCGGATTCCAATCCTGCTTGCCGTCGCGATTGCGGCGTTTAATCAGCTCAGCGGTATTAATACGATCATGTATTATGCGCCCATGGTCTTCAGAATGGCGGGCGCGAGCGAGCAGACGGCAATGTTCTTTCCCGCGATTATCGGGTTGACGAACCTCGTTTTTACCGTGATCGCGCTCTTCTGTATCGATCGATTTGGACGCAAAAAGCTCATGTACGTCGGGTCGATCGGTTACATAACGAGCCTTGCGTTCGTCGGCTTTATGTTTACGAAATATTCCGCTGAATTTGGCGCGTCTTTAGCGCGTCTTGAAACAGAAACGAGCGCGGCGACGGCGCACGAGACGCAGACAATGGAATTCGTCGATCCAGAAAAGGCGCAGGAGACCGCTTCCACGCCGATAACGTTCGACGGTTCCATGGCGAGCCATGCGCTGGAAGAGTCGACGATAACCGACGCCGTCGCTTCCGCCGTTCCTCAAATCGGCATTGTGGGCGTTCTCATTGGCCTCATGGTCTTTATCATGGCGCATGCGTTTGGACAGGGCGCATGCATTTGGGTCTTCATAAGCGAAATTTTCCCGAATGCCGTTCGCGCGCAGGGCAACGCCTTGGGATGTTTTACGCACTGGATTCTCAACGCCATTATTGCGCAACTTTTCCCGGTTTGCATTCGCGCGTTTGGACCTGCGGCGATTTTCTATACGTTCGCCGTTTTTATGGTTCTGCAACTCCTCTGGGTCGCGTTTGTCATGCCTGAAACGAAAGGGGTGCCTCTCGAAGACATGATGAAAAAGCTGGGCGTCGATTCTGGCGAAGGAGAGCGTGCCGTCGGCGCCGCCGAATAGTCTAATAGGCTTTCCCTGTCGCGGAAAACGGGACGTCAAACGTTTAGGTTATGGTTTGACGTCTCCCTTTAGCGACGTTCTTGCCGTAACAGTAAGGAGACGAGCATGTCGTTCCATCAAAGCGCTGGCGACGAATTCAAGGTTCGCCCCGGCTTTAAGAGCCGAATCGACGCGATTCGCGCGAATTACTTTTCTCGCGATCCCAATTTGTGGCCCTTTTATCGCGACCCAGGATTGGCGCGCTACCTCGAACTTATCGGCGTCCCTAAGACGCAGGAAGAACTCGTCGCCGACTACCCGGGCGGCGCGCCGCTTCGCGAACGACTCCAAACGGACTCTGATATTCCTGCGACAATGCGCGCGCCCGGCGACGTCGAGCCAATGCTTCTCTACGCGGCGTCGACCTCGAAGCAATGGAATAATCCCGCCAGCGCCGAGAACGTCGTAACGCTTCCATGCGATCCGGCGATTTACGGCGCGTTGCTCGGCGTAACGGCGAACGCAAATCTTGTCTGCCGCGAGTATAGCGAATCGGCGGAAGATCTCGAAAAGTTGATCGTGCGGCGTATCGCAAAGCTCGTCGGCTACGACGTCGAGCGCGCGGACGGAATCTTTACTCAAGGCGGCACGTTCTGCAATATGTACGGGTACCTCTTTGGCATAAGGAAATCGCTAAAGAACTCGATTAAGAACGGTTTCGACAAGACGAACAACTATCGATTTATCTGTTCGCAGGGCGGGCATTATTCGAACAATACGGCGTTGGCGGTTCTCGGCGCGAATATCGAGGAGAAGAATCTCAAGATTAAAATGGACGCGGAAAACCGGGTCGATTTGCGCGACTTGGAGGAGAAGCTGGTCGCATGTTTCCGTTTGAAGTGCGCCGTTCCAACGATTA
The DNA here is from genome assembly GCA_902803085.1 of uncultured Planctomycetota bacterium. GTDB lineage: Bacteria > Planctomycetota > Planctomycetia > Pirellulales > Thermoguttaceae > RUG369. The sequence continues at coordinate 20,993 of CADCOO010000369.1, read as the reverse complement.
TGTTGACGATGGGCACGACGGACACGTTTGGAGTCGACTGCGTTAAGCCGACTCGCGATCTCGTCGATCGTCTGTGTCGCGAATTTGAAGTTGAGACGCCGCCGCATATTCACGTCGATTCAGCGGTCGGTTGGGCGATACTTTTCTTCCTCGACTACGATTTCGACGCCAATCCATTGGAGATTAACGACGCGACGATTGTTGGATTGCGACGTCACGTCGAACTCTTCCGGCAGTTGAAATATGCCGACTCTTTCGCGGTTGATTTCCACAAATGGGGCTATGCGCCTTACGCGTCGAGCTTGGTTATGGTTAAAGATCGCGCGTCCTTCAAGGCGCTGGAGCATGATCCGGAACAATTTAGCTATTTTGAACGCAGTCAGGCAGAGCGTTTTCATTTGCAGAGCACGATTGAGGCGTCTCGTAGCGCGACGGGGGTTTTTGCGGCGTACGCGGCGCTTGAATATCTCGGGATGGAGGGTTACCGGACGTTGATCGCGCACTCGTTGCAGAACGCGTCTTACTTCTGTAAGCGCCTTTCCGACGTTCCTGGCGCGACGCTCCTGGCGCCGCACAACGACGGACCGTGCGTTACGTTCCGGCTCTACGATCCCGGCAAGGTAAGCTCCCCGAAGGAGGAGCTCGCGTTCGAGTTGCGACATGGCGCTAAAGAGGAGAATCGTTCCAGACTCGCAAACAACACGGCGTACCATCGCAACGATTTTCTCGAGCGAGGCAAATCGATTCTTTACACGAACTGGGTCGAATACGCCGCGCACACCGACTACGACGAACGCAACGCGTGCGCGCGCATACCGGGCGAGAAGGCGGTCTTTTTCAATCCGTTGATCGATCCGGAACGCATCGACGCGTTCTTTAATTTACTGATCTCCAGGCAGAATAGGGCGAAATCATGAGCGATCAACGTTTTATTCAAATCCAAACGACCTTTCCCGACGTGGAGTCCGCGCGCGAGCTTGCGAATTATCTTGTCGAGACGCGGCTCGTCGCGTGCGCTCAGATCGCGCCGTCGATCGAAAGTCGGTACGTGTGGCAGGGAGAAACTTGTTGTGAACAGGAAGCGTTGCTCCTTTGCAAGACGCGCGCGAATCTCTTCTCGACGCTACGCGCCGTTATTGCGGCGCGACATAGCTACGAGTGTCCGCAAATCGTTGGAACGTCGTTAGATTATATTTCTCCGGACTACGCGAAGTGGCTGGACGAACAACTCCAATCGAACGCCGAATAGAAGGAGAGCGTTATGACCTTGAACTGTAAACGTTGGATAAGCGGCGCGAGTTTGTTCGTTATTTGCTCGCTTCTCGTTCCGTTCGCATGTTGGAGCGCGAGCGCGCAAGACGCTACGAACGCGGGCGACAATCCCGTCGTCGTCGAGGACGACTTTGAATTCGACGATGATTTGACGTCAAACGAGTCGACTCCGTCTGAAGGCGAACGCGGCTTGCGGGTTATTAAACGCGCGCCGCACGGCCTTCTCGCGCGTCTCGACGGCGCGTGCGACGTTTTGTTTCTCGACGGTAGTCCGCGCGAGATGGGCGCGGCGCACGGCGCTCTTATGGCGGACGCGATAGGCGCTATGCGCGATCGCGTCTACGCGGCGGGCGCGGCGGCGTCCCTAGCGAAGAAGGTCGACTTCTTCAAGAAGACGGACGAAGCGATTGCACGAACGCGTCCCTTCACTCCGTCGCGCTTTTACGACGAGATTCACGCGCTCGCCGAATCGTCCGGATTGAGCGAGCTTGACGCCGAGCGTTTGAACAACTTTCCCGAACTATTTCATTGCAGCGGCGTCGCCGCGCGCGGCAAAGCGACAAAAGACGGACGCGTCTTGCACGTTCGCGTGTTAGATTACATACGCGATATTGGATTACAGGAGAACGCGGCGATTATCGTGTGCCAACCCCAGGGCTATAACGCGTGGTTGAGCGTGTCGTACGCAGGGTTTGTAGGCACGGTAACGGCGATGAATGAGAAAGGTCTCGCGATTGGCGAAATGGGGGGCGGCGGCGAAGGCAAATGGGACGGACTGCCCATGTCGTTTCTCATGCGACGCGTCGTTGAAGAATGTTCGACCGTTGAAGAAGCTCTTGCGCTCATGAAGTCGACCCCGCTAACCTGCGATTACTATTACGTTCTTTCCGACGCGCAGGGCGATATGGCGGCGGTCGCGGCGATTGCGGAGTCTGACAATCCCGTTGAATTTCTTCGCGCGGGCGAGAGTCATCCGTCGCTTCCGGGCGCGCTTGAGGACGTCGCGTACATTTCGGCGGGCTCTCGCGCGGAAGCGTTATACGCGCGGTTAAAAGAAGCGTACGGTCAAATTGACGTCGAGAAGTTGATGGAGATTGTTAAGCGCCCGGTCGCGATGAACTCGAATCTCCACGACGCGATCTTTGCGCCTGAGACGCTCGACGTCTGGCGCGCGGAAGCGGGCGCGACGACGCCGGCGTGCGACGAGCCCTATTATCACATTAATCTTCGAGACGCGCTCGATTTTTACGAGCGAGAAAAGGAGAACGCCTCCTTTTAGTTCGTTGTTTTTTGACCCTTTTTGAAAAAAGCGTCGTTGACGCCTTGATTTTGGTTTTCTGTCCCGGTATAACAAGGTAACTCGTACGCGGCGAATAGAAGATTTTATCGCGCCGCTAGTCGACGAATAACAGATGTTAATAGGAGAAAGTTATATGAATAGACGCGATTTCTTCGGCGCTAGCGCCGCGATGGGGCTTGGTTTGACCGCCGCATCTACTTCTTTTGCCTCGCAGACGACGGAAGAAACCGATAAGCGCGCGGAAGCGAAACTCCGCATTTCGAGCCAACTCGGACCTGCGCCCGGCGACTCGCTCGAAGAGAAGCTTGAGAAAATGAAGAAGTACGGTTGCGACGCGGTCGAATTTCACGGCGATTGCGTCGGTAAGGGCAAGGAATTCCGTAAGAAGGCCGACGACGCGGGTTTGGAAGTTTCCGTTATCTGCTGGGGTTCGCACAACGGCGACCTGTGCTCCGAAGACGTTGCGAAACGCCAGCCTGGTATTGACGATCTCAAACGCGCGCTCGAAACGGCGGGCGAGCTCGGCGCGAACGGCGTTATCTACGTTCCCGCGTTTAACGGTCAGACAAAGCTCAATAATTATGAGATTCGCCAACTCCTCCTGGAGTTCATGCCCGACCTAGCGAAATTCGCGCGCGATTGCGGCACGAGCATCATCTTTGAGCCGCTTTGCCGTATGGAAGCGTTCTTCCTTCGTCAAGTTGCCGACGGCGCGGCGATTGCTCGCGACGTCTTGCGCGCGGCTGAAATCGAGGACGGAATCGGCGTCATGGGCGACTTCTATCATATGGACACGGAAGAAACGAGCCAGATGGGCGCGTTCATTTCGGCTGGTTCGCTTTTGAAGCACGTTCACCTCGCCGGCGGCGTTGCGAATCCTCGTCGCACGTTCCCGGGCGAAAACTCGACGACCTACGTCGACGGCTTCCGCGGTTTGAAGTACATTGGCTACACGAAGTTCTGCTCCTTCGAGTGCGGTTGCGCGGGCAAGGACAAAGAAGAGGCGTTTGCGAAGTCGATTCAGTTCCTCCGCGATCAATGGGCAGAAGCGTAATTTAGCGCGTTCTTGGTTCACGATCGGCAACGATAATTGGTAAAACGCCGCCGTCTGATAATTGGACGGCGGCGTTTTTGTAAGTTTGCTTTGCCGTTTGGAACGAGCGCAGGTCTCGACTCTAGATTGCCTATTTTGTCTAGATGCGTTTAACTTTCTGGTTAGCCTATTGACAAAAAGTTTTTTTGGTGGAGAATAAGGGCAAAGGTTGGACGCGACGTTTGTGGCGTCGGGGCAGTCGTTGCCGCGGCGTTTTTACGCGACGGCGCGACCCGTAGCGGCTCGATTTCAAGAGGTTGGCCTCATGCGCGAAGACGAAGGAAAGGACGCTGAAAACGGCGTCTCCGAAGACTCTGATTCGGACGATCGTTCTCCTTTGGCAAAGGGGTTTGCGTTGGCGTCGAGCATCCTGGCAAACGCTATTCTTTTAGCGGGATTAGCGGCGTTGGGTTACGGTTTTGACCTGAAGGCTGAGAACTTTCCCCCTTACGGAACGATAGTGGGCGCTCTTTTGGGCGTTCTCTTCTTTGCGATGGGGATCATATCGACAGTTAAACGTTTTGAAGAGCGGTAGCGCGTTGCGGAGGATAGAAACGGTGTTTCGCGCGTTTGCCTACCTGGCGTATTCGCTTGTCGTCGTCGCGTTAATCGCGCGGTTTTCCAGCGAGGCGTTAGAAGGCGCGAACGGCGCTTTTATTCGATCGGCGATTGCGTGCGCGCTGTGTGGAACGTCGACCTTCGTTGCGTGCGCAATTGCGCGTCGGTTTAATTGGGGCTTTTTGGCGGAATACCTGCTCGCTATGGCGGGGCGAACCGGCGCTCCAAGTTGCGTCGCGTTAATATGCGCGACTCTTCTCGACGTCGACAATGCGCGCGCCGTCGTCTTGCGGCTTTTCGCCTGTTACGCGCTAACGGCGCCAGCGCACGTCTGGCTGACCTTTCCCCCTTCGGCGCGCGGCGAGTTAAACGTAGAAGAAACGGAAACGCGGTCTCGCGAGTAGCGCGGCGGTTTTTGGGTATTCCTTTGAGGTTGTATTTTTATGAGCGGCGAATTGGTTAATATGGCGGAATTGTCGAGGCACGTTTCCGACGGTTCCGAATACCATCTTCCGCAGTTTTTGGGCAGTCATCTTGAACTTCCGAGCGTCTGCGGTCTTCAGCTGACGCGGTTCATGGTCGTCGAGCTTGCGGTTGCGCTCATCATGTTCCTTCTATTCGTCCCGCTTGCGTGGAAAATGCGAGGAGGACGTCCCGTTCGCGGACGTTTTTGGAACCTCCTTGAAGTTTTCCTCCTTTATCTGCGAAACGAAGTGATTGTGCCGTCGATCGGCAAAAAGGACGCGGATCGTTTTACCCCGTACCTTTGGACGCTTTTCTTCTTTATACTCCTTTGTAATCTTTGCGGACTGATACCGTGGTTTGGCGCGTCTCCTACGGGCGCGCTTGCGACGACGGCGGTTCTTGCTTTTGCGACGTTTGTCGTTTTGGTTGGGTCCGGAATGAAGAAGTTTGGCGTCGTCGGTTTTTGGAAGGGGCAAGTTCCCAGCATGGATCTCCCTTGGGCGCTTGCTATCTTTCTGAAGCCGATGCTTTTTGCCATCGAGGTCGTAGGTTTTGTTATCAAGCACGTCGTGTTGGCGGTTCGTCTCCTCGCGAACATGTTTGCCGGTCACCTCGTGCTCGCCGTTTTACTGGGTTTTATTGCGGCGACGGCGGACAAGCTTGTTCTTTGGATAGGCGTAACGATCGCGAGCGTTTTTATATCGCTTGCGTTGAATGTCCTGGAACTTTTCGTCGCGTTCCTTCAGGCGTATATTTTTACGTTCCTTGCCGCCATCTTCATTGGAATGGCGCAGCATCAACATTGATAGCGCAACTTTGAGGAGCGCAATTTAAACGCTCGGATACTAGAGCTTCCCCATGAGCTCGTTAACAGACAATAACGTTCTTTACGCGAATTCCTATCGCGTCGCAAGAGCCTTTGGTTCGTAGCGCGAACGCGTAAAGCTTAACCCCTAGCTCTTAGGAGATATTTTCGTGAACAAGTTTGGTAAGGTTTTGGCGATTTTGTTCGTACTGGCGCTTGTTTGCGCGCCGGTCGTCGTTTTGGGACAAGAGGCGGCGCCGAGCGCGGACGCAGCGGCGACGGCTCCCGTCGCGACGTCGACGGTCGATCTTACGCCTCTTTACGGTATTGGCGCGGGTCTGGTTCTCATCGGCGCGGCGCTTGGCATTGCGCGAATTGGCGCGACGAGCGTCGAGGGAATGGCGCGTCAACCCGAAGTAGCCGGTAAGATTCAAACGGCGATGATTATTTCAGCGGCGCTCATTGAAGGCGTAACGTTCTTTGCGCTGATCGTGTGCATGCTGAAATAGGATTCATTCGGATCTTTCATTGCGACGCTCGCGACGTTGCGCAAGCGTACTAACTGCAACGCAAAGGCACCCTAGATGAAAGTAACAGAGATCATCAAGAAGTCTTCGGTCTTTTTGACGCGCCGATTGGGCAAAGCGTTTTTCGTATCGTTTACGATTGCGCTTTGTCTTGCTTGCGCGCAGTTTGCTTGCGCGTCCGAAGAAGGCGCGGACGCGAAACTCGATCCTCTCGCGTGGCGAAGCGATCTGGCGATCTGGACCGCCGTCGTCTTCTTATTGTTGTTCGTCGCGCTGGCGAAGTTCGCGTTTGGTCCAATCGTTAAAGCGCTTGATCAACGCGAACAGAACGAACTTGCGCGTCAGGCGGCGGCTGAAAAGGCGAACGCGGACGCTAAAGAGTTGCTCGAGCAGTATCGGCGCAAACTTGAAGACTCCGAGGAAGAAGTGCGACGCATGCTCGCCGACGCGAAAGCGGACGCAACGGAGCAGGCGACCGCTATTGTCGAGGACGCGAAGCGCGCCGTCGCCGACGAGCGCGAACGAGCGGCGCTTGACATACAAGCGGCGACCGACGTCGCCATGCGCGAGATAGCCGTCAAAGGGGCGCAGCTAGCGACGAATTTGGCGGGTAAGATTATTCAGGAACGGATTGAGCTTGATCCTGAAAAAAGCGCGCAACTGGTCGAGGTTGCGTTAAACGATATTACGGAGTAGTTTTGTCGTTCCATGACGCCAAGCTCGCGCAAAGGCGTGCTTGCGCGTCCGTTTCCTCAACGCGAGGCGCTTTCGTAGAGGCAGGACACAAACGTCGTTATGAAGAAAAATGTAGAACAAGACGCGCAATACGCGGCGGAACTTTACGCCGACGCGACGCGCGAAAAGCTTGCCGAGATTTACGCCGCCGCGCTGCTGCGCGCGTGCGAATCGACCCGCGAGTCCTTTGCGGACCTGTGGGAAGAGTACGATTCCTTTCTAGTGGAAGCGTGCGACGCGCATCCGAAATTCGAGGCGATTCTCGCGTCGGCGTCCGTTCCGGTCGAGGAGAAGTATCGTATAATCGACTCGCTTTGCGCAACGACGACGCGCGTCTTTCGGAATTTCTTAAAGACGTTGGCTCGGCGCGGTCGCATGGACATGTTGCGCGCGATACGCGTCGCGTGTCGGCGTCTTGACGACGAGCGGAGGGGGCGCGTTCCGGTAACGATAACGTCCGCCGTTCCGCTCGACGCGGCGACCTTGGCGAAGCTTTCCGCGCGCTTAACGGCGTTGGTTGGGGGCGAGCCGAAATTTACCGTCGTCGTCGATCCGAAAGTGATCGGAGGTATTGTCGTTCGCGTTGGAGACGTGGTCTACGACGCGTCTATTGCCACACAACTTAACACAGCGCTACAAGAGATAATTGATAGGAGCGCCCATGAAATTCAAAGCCGACGAGATAGTTTCCGTAATTCAGAAGGAAATTGAACAGTTCGAGTCGCGCGTTGACGTTCGCGAAGTCGGTCGCGTGATCGAAGTCGGGGACGGCATCGCCCAGGTCTACGGTCTCTCCGGCGTCATGTCCGGCGAAATGTTGGAGTTTCCAAACGGCGTTATCGGACTGGCGTTCAACCTTGAAGAAACGAGCGTAGGCGTGATTATTCTTGGCGACTACCTCCAGATTCAAGAAGGCGACGAAGTTCGCGCGACCGGACGGCTGTTGCAGACCCCGGTTGGGGACGCCGTCTTGGGGCGCGTGCTCGACCCGCTTGGCAATCCGCTCGACGGAAAAGGACCGATTAACGCTTCGGACTATCGTTTTGTCGAAAGCCCCGCGCCAGGCGTCGCCGATCGACAGCCTGTTCGCGAGGCGTTGCAGACCGGTATTAAAGCGATCGACGCCATGACCCCGATCGGTCGCGGACAGCGCGAGCTCATAATCGGCGACCGTAAGACCGGCAAGACGCAAATTGGCGTCGATACGATCATCAATCAGAAGGGGAAGGGCGTCAAGTGTTTCTACGTCGCTGTCGGTCAGAAAGACTCGACGGTAGCGGGCGTTATCGAGACGCTTCGTCAGCATGGCGCGATGGAGTATACGACGGTAGTCGTTGCCGGCGCGAGTTCGCCGGCGCCGTTGCAATACATAGCGCCGTACGCCGGCACGGCGATGGCGGAATACTTTATGTATCGCGGCGAGCATGCGCTTATCGTCTACGACGATCTTTCCAAGCAGGCGGTCGCGTACCGTCAGCTCTCGTTGCTTATGCGTCGTCCTCCTGGGCGCGAAGCTTATCCTGGCGACGTTTTCTATTGCCATAGTCGTTTGCTCGAACGTAGCGCGAAACTTTCCGACGAATTGGGAGGGGGTTCGCTTACCTCGCTTCCGATCGTTGAAACTCAAGAAGGCGAAGTTTCGGCGTATATTCCGACGAACGTTATTTCCATTACCGACGGCCAGATTTACCTTCAGCCGGACCTTTTTTTCCGAGGTCAGCGTCCTGCGATGAACGTTGGTATTTCCGTCTCGCGCGTAGGCGGTTCGGCGCAGATTCCTATTATGAAGCAAGTTGCCGGCGGGTTGCGCTTGGACCTCGCGGCTTTCCGAGAACTTGAAGCGTTTGCTCAACTTGGCAGCGACCTTGACGCGGCGACGCAGCAGCGACTTGATCGCGGCTATCGTATGAACGAACTCCTTATTCAAGGCGTCTGCGCGCCGTTGGACGTCGTAGATCAGACGCTTGTGATCTATGCGGGTACTCGCGGTTTCATCGACGACGTTCCCGTGAAGTCGACGCGCGTCTGGGAATCGGAATTCTTGCAGTGGTTCCATCGTAAAAAGCAGTCGCTTTGGGACGAGATTCAAGGCCTTGCCGGTAAAATGACCGACGAGATTTCCCAGCGTCTTGATCGGGCGTTGCAAGAGTTCAACCAGAGCTTTCTGAGTTCGAATTCCTAAGAGCAGTCGTTAGCGTTTTGCGCGCGCCGTCGAGTAGCGACGATAGCGCGCGAATACGCGCCGTCGTAATTACCGAGGCGCGCGCCTTGCGCGAGCGCGTTTTACATACCGAGTTCCGTAGCGTTAAAGAAACCAATGGCAAAAGCAAAGGCGCTCGACAAACGTCGAAAATCGATAAAGAATATTCGCAAGATAACGCGAACGATGGAGTTGGTCTCGACGGCTCAGTTCCGTCGCGCCATGGAGCGTGCGGTCGCGGCGGCGTCCTACTCTAAGCGACTGGCGCAGCTAGTGAGCGATCTTGCGCGAGCCGGTCTCAAGACCGAACACCCGCTTCTTGCCGAGCGCGAGACAAAGCGGCGCGCCGCGCTCTTTATTTTGACGGCGAATCGGGGTATGTGCGGGGGCTATAACTCCAGTATTCTCCGTTCTGGTCTTGCTCGACTCGACGAGTTGCGCCGCGAGTACGACGAAGTTGAACTTTACGTGTCCGGCAAACGCGGTCTTTCCTATTTGCGTTATCGTAAATTCGACATAACGCGTTCGTTTACGCAGTTCGATCATAAGCCGTCGTACGACGAGGTTCTTGAAGTTGCGAACGAAGCGTTGAACCGATATCGCACGGGCGAGCTCGATCGCGTCGACGTTGCGTTCTGCGAATTTATCACGCTTTCGAAGCAACGCGCGACGACGACGACGCTCTTGCCGCTATCCTCGCTTACGACCGATAGCGAAGACGAGGCGCGAGCCGCAATCGAGTACGAATTCCTTCCTTCGCCCGCAAGCATACTTGAGGAGGTCGTACCGAACGCGTTTAGGGTTCAGTTGTTTAAATGCTTTCTTGACGCCGCCGTGAGCGAACAGATCGCGCGCATGATGGCTATGAAAGCCGCGACGGACAACGCGGATCAGATGATCTCCTCGCTTACGACCACTTACAATCGCGCGCGTCAGTCGCAAATTACAAACGAAATCATCGAGGTTATCAGCGGCGCAAGCGCGTTGCAGTAGGATCTCGGCTTTCCGTTGAAATTAACCCGAACATTAGTTTATTATCGCTTTATATTAACATTTCGTTCATATCGATTGCGGTCAGTTTGTCCGTCGTCGTAGGAACGTTCGAGGCGACGCCAAAATGAATCAGAATAAGACGAATCGGAACGTTGGTCGAATAACGCAGGTCATCGGTTCGACATTTGACGCTGAATTTCCGGAAGATCAATTGCCGGCGATTTACAACGCCGTTAAGATCGAGCAGGAGCTTGACGCGGTCAAGATTCGCCTGACGGGCGAAGTGCAACAACACCTTACCGGCGGACGCGTGCGTTGCGTCGCGCTTGGCAGTACGGACGGTCTTGTGCGCGGCATGGAGTGCGTCGATACCGGCGCGCCGGTTTCCGTTCCGGTCGGCGATAAGACGCTTGGGCGCGTTTTTAATCTGCTTGGCGAGACGATCGATAATCAGGGACCCGTTGAAGCCGCGGAATACCGACCGATTCACCGCGATCCGCCGCTTCTTTCCGATCTTGCGACGACGTCGAGCGTTTTTGAGACGGGCATTAAGGTTATCGACCTTCTCACGCCGTTTGTTCGGGGCGGCAAGGCGGGACTTTTTGGCGGCGCCGGTCTCGGTAAGACGGTTATTATTCAGGAACTCATCGCTCGTATTGCAAGCGCGCACGGCGGCGCGTCTGTTTTCGCGGGCGTTGGCGAGCGCACGCGCGAAGGGAACGACTTGTGGCGCGAAATGAAAGAGGCTAAGATCGGCAATACCGGTCGATCAGTTCTTGACCAAACGACGATGGTCTTTGGTCAGATGAACGAGCCTCCGGGGGCGCGTCTTCGCGTCGCGCTTTCCGCTCTAACGATGGCGGAGTATTTCCGCGATAATCTTGGAACGGACGTTCTGCTTTTTGTCGACAATATTTTCCGTTTCTCACAAGCGGGTTCCGAAGTTTCCGCGCTTCTCGGACGCATGCCGTCCGCCGTCGGTTACCAGCCGACGCTAGCTTCCGAAATGGGCGCGTTGCAAGAGCGCATCGCCTCGACAAAGCACGGCGCAATTACCTCCGTGCAGGCTGTTTACGTTCCGGCGGACGACCCGACCGACCCCGCGCCCGCAACGGCGTTCGGTCAACTCGACGCGTTCGTCTACCTTGAACGCGCGATTTCCGAAAAGGGTATTTATCCCGCCGTCGATCCGCTTGCGTCCTCCAGCCGCGTGTTGGATCCGCAGTACGTCGGCGAAGAGCATTACGCGTGCGCGCGACGCGTCCAGCAGATGTTGCAAAAGTACCGCGAACTTCAAGACATCATCGCAATTCTCGGCGTCGACGAGCTCGGCGAGGAGGATAAGCTAACCGTGCATCGCGCTCGACGCATTGAACGGTTCCTATCGCAACCGTTCCTCGTCGCCGAAGTCTTTACGGGCAAGCCCGGCGAGATAACGCCGCTTAAGGATACGATTCGTTCCTTTAACGAGATATGCGACGGCAAATGGGATCATCTTCCAGAACAGGCTTTCATGTACGTTGGCGACGTCGAGCAAGCGGCGGAGCAAGCGGAACGTATGGAATTTGAAGCGAGTAAGAAATAGCGCGCCGCGTCCTTAATGATCGTTCAGAGGAGTTTCGCTATGAAGTGTTGTGTTGTTACGCCAGAAGCGACGGTCGTCGATAAGGACGCGCGTTTCGTCGTCGCGCCGTTGTACGACGGCGAGTACGGGGTTGCTGAAAATCACGCGCCCGTCGTTGGTCGGCTTGGCGCTGGCGAGTTGCGAATGACGCTTCTCGACGGAACGATCGAACGTTGGTATGTCGAGGGCGGTTTTCTCGAGGTCCTTGACAATAACGTTTCGCTATTGACGAATCGCGCGGTTCGTCTTGAAACGCTTGACGTTGCGACGAGTCGTGAGGCGTTGGCGCGCGCGCAGGCGATAACGTCGAATTCCGACGAGTCCGCCGAGGTTAAAGAAGCGGCCGTTTTACTTGCGCGCGCTCAGTTGCGCGCCGCCCAGAAAGGCGCGCTGGTTAAGAAGTGATCCTATCGCGCCGGACGTTTTGGCAAGCTCCCGCGTTTGGCGCGTGGAGCTTTCTTTTTGCCGTTGACGGACGCGTTTGCGTCGTCAGGTTCTCGTTTTCCACCTCATTGCGCGTCGTTTGTTACTAAGTTCCTAAAAGATGATTTCCGATAGTTTTGGCAAGCCGTTCGTTCATTGTGAAAAGGACGTCTTATCGACGGCGCGCTCCGAGAGGAACGTAACTCGTTATGAGACGCGATTAGGCGCCGTCTATCGGCTTGAAGCGCGCGTTTTGCCGTATCTTACAGGTTCGGTCTATCTTTTTCCTTCGCGCGAAACGACCGGATTCTGGACGCTTGTCGACGCCGGAAGCGGAGGAAAGGAATCGAGCGCGGATCTAAAATCGGCGTTTGCCGTCGTTCGCGAACGATTTGACCCCTCTTTTTCTCCGAGCGCAATTCGACGCATTTTACTTACTCACGCGCATATTGATCATTTCGGGGGCGTTTACGAACTTACGCGCATGAACGGCGCCGAAGTTTGGCTTCACGCGTTTGAGAGTCGGGTGGTTAGCGCGTACGACGCTTGCGCGATCGTTGAAAATATGCGTTACGTCAACTTTCTTCGCGAATGCGGAATTCCAGACGCGCAGATCGAACCGATTCTCGACGGTTTTGGTTTTCGACCTGGCAGAGCGAAGAGCGTTCCAGTTGCGCGCAAACTCTTGGGCGGCGAGCGTTTCGATTCGATCGACGTCGTTTACCTTCCGGGGCATAGTTCTGGGCACGTTGCGTATCTTTACGGCGACGTCGTCTTCACAGGCGATCTGCTGTTGTCAAAGACGCTCACGCAAATTTGGCCCGCGCGGACGACCCCTCAGACCGGACTTCTGAATTATATTTCTTCTCTCATGAAATTGCGCGAGCTCGCCGAGAGTTATGAACGCGCGCGCGGTTGTAAGCTTGTGGCGTTCGCCGCTCATGAGGAACCGATTCTCGATATTCCCGAACGAGTCGCGCGCGCGTTCCGCGGACTCGAAAGACGTAATCAACGGTTATTAGGGATAATGCGCGAAGAAAACGCTCCGCTTTCTATTGCCGAAATTATGCCTAAAATGTACTGGAGCGGTCGACCCAATCGTGAATTTTTTGCGTTGAGCGACGTTGCGAGTCGAGTGGAATTGCTTCTGCAACTAGGCGCGATCCAAATCGTCGACTACGAGCGCGTGTCGCCGAGCTCGCCGACTTTGCGGTATCGTCCGTCATTTTCCGATACAAAAGCGACTGAAAATACGGTCGAGCAGGTCCTCCGTATGAACGCGGCCCGTAACGAGACCCAACTGTTCGAGCGCAAGGCGTAGTTCCGACGCAATGAGAAAGTCGTCCTGAAACGCGGCTTCGTCCATGAGGCGCAACGCGTTTTCTAGCGCTTCGATTGCGTTGCGGAGCGCTTCCTGGCAGCGCAATGCGGTTGACGGAATAATTTCGCCGCTCTCCAATTGCGCGCGCAACGCGTTCGTGATACGCCGCGCTAACGCAGTTACGCCGCAGCCCGAACGCGCGGAAACTCGCGCGACCGGTTGATTCTCGGCGGCGATTGTTTCTTCACTAAGATCGTCGCATTTAGTAACGACTTCCAAAATGGGAATCTCGCGCTCCAATTTGAGAGTCGATATTTTTTCGAACGCCGTTTTTCTGGCGGAGGGCGAATCGTAACACGCTAGAATGAGTTCGGCGCGATCAAAAAGCTTGGCAAGTTGCGCCTGCGCGAGCGCGCGCGGCGACGATGGGGCGAGATTGGCGTCGGGCTGTTCTAATCCTGCGGCGTCGACAAGAGTAAAGCGAACGCCGTCGTCGACGAGTTCCGCTTCGAGATAATCGCGCGTCGTGCCGGCGACGTCGGAGACGAGCGCGTTTTCTCGAACGCCGTAAGCGAACGCGTTGCCCAACGCGTTAAAGAGCGAGCTTTTCCCGACGTTCGGAGCGCCAAGCAGAAGAACGCGCGGCGTTTGATCCGAGCCGACGCGCGTTTGGGCGCGTTCGAGCATCGCGTTGAGTTTAGCGCGCAGCGTAACGACGCGTTCGCGCAAGTCGGCGCGCGTGATAAACTCTATGTCTTCGTCGACGAAATCAAAGCCCGCTTCGAGTTCGCTAAGCGCGTCGAGAAGGAGATCGCGCAATTCGTCGAATTCCCGAGACAGCGTCCCGGAAAGTTGCTTTAAGGACGTTTGCAACTCTTTGTCCGACGAGGCGTTAATAGCGCCGAGCGTCGCTTCCGCCTGCGTTAAATCAATGCGACCCGACAGGAACGCGCGCAGCGTGAACTCTCCGCGTTCCGCAAGTCGCGCGCGCCCGGAGGCGCAGATTGTGCGTATCGTCGCGTTGAGCGCCGGCTGAGAGCCAAGCGTATGTATTTCAACCGCTTGCTCGCCGGTAAAACCTCGACCTCGCGGCCAGTAGTATAGCGCGCCGCGTATGAGCCGACCTCTTTCCTCGAATCCCCAGGGCGCAACCCAGACGTTGGCGATCGTAGGACGCGTCTGTTCGGGAACGAGGCGCGAGAGATCGGCGACTTCGTTGAGTTGCGCGGTTGGCGGCAAGTCGTCGCGTAGGTCGCGAGGATAGAGAACAACCGCCGCCGCTCGTAGCGCGTCGTCGCCGGATAGTCGAACGATTCCGCGTCGCGCAACGCCTGGCGCGGACGTCTGCGCTATGATCGTGCCGTCTGAAAACATACGTGACTCCTTGTAACGCGTCGTTTGCGTTATCCTTTAACGGGCGCGTTTTCAAGCGGTATCGTTTTGCCCGCCAGTCGTGCGGTCGCCCATTCTGAGAGTAGCTCCCGATTGATTTTTGCGTTATGTCGCACGTCGACGGGAAAACTTTCGCAGATCAGGACTTTTGTAATCGATTGAGTGAGAGGCGATTGGCGCAAGAGTTCAAGAACCTCGTCTATGAGCTGTTGACGCTCTCTTTCGTTTTTCGGTCGGGTTTCCTGATAAGGCTCGACGACGATTACCGGCAGCCGCCACGCGGAACGAAATTGCCGCGCTCGCTCAGAAAGCTCTTCCTCTTTTGGCGCTTGGAAATCATCGGGCAACGCGGCGCCGGCGAGCGCAGATCGAAAGACTTTGTCCGAGCGATTGGCAATCGCTTCGCAGGGGATGGAGAATAGCGGACCGTTCGGCGTTTCGACGCGGTGCGATTTTCGACCGCAAAACCAAAAGCGATTGAGATCGTCAATCCATCCGACGTCGCCGACGCGGCGCCAAACTTGCCCCGATTGATCTCGCACTAACGAGAGCGCGTTTGCTTCAACGCGCGTTACGTAACCCGGCGACGCTTGCGGGCCTGAGACGAGAAGTTCGCCGATTTCGCCCTGCGGAACGACGGGCAGGTCTTCCAATTGTTCGATAGGCGCGTCTGTTACGGGAATAATGCGCGTCTTCAGCGGCGGCGGGAAGAAGCGCCCGACGCACACGCCTTCGCCGAGTTTAGTTCTCGCCGCCGTTTCGCCGAGCACTTCTCGCGATTCAATCGCGGCGAGCGGCAACGATTCCGTCGCGCCGTAAGGCGTGATGATTTCGGCGTCGTCGGGCAGAACGCGCCTGAATTTTGCGAGAAGCTCAAAGGAGACGGGCGCGCCCGCGATAACGGCGCGTTTGAGGGTTGGGATGGTTCGATTATGCGCTAGACAATAATCGACGACTCGATTCCATAGCGCGGGCGAACCGAAGGATTGCGTGATTTTCCAATCGTCTGCGGCTTCTAGAAAGAGGACGGGATCGACGGCGCCGGGTCTCGTTGTGTCCATGTCGGGAATAACGGCGGTCGTTCCCATTCCGGCGTTGAAGAGACCGAAGAAGGGGAATCCGACAAGATCGATTCCTCCCGGTTTGATATCGAGTCTTTCCGCAATCTGTTCCACTTGCGTTTTGAACATGCGATATGTGTACAAAACGCCTTTGGCGACGCCGGTGCTGCCGCTCGTAAAGATGATCGCGGCGGGGTCTTCAAGCGTCGTGTGCGGATCGCTTGGCGTTTCGTAAGGCGTTTTTCTAATGGCGTCGAGCGAGAGACCGCCCCAGAAGAGGCGTTTTCCAACCGTTAAATTGTACTTCGCCTTAGGGAACCAACGCGAGTAGAGAATGCGAGCTATTTGCGCTTGCGGTATGCCGACGAAGCCGTCTAATTGCGCGTCGCGCAGACACGCGAGCATGCGCCGCACGCCCATGCCAGGATCGATCAGCACGAGCGTCGCGCCGGTTTTATAAAGCGCGAAAACGAGCGAGATGAAATCAATTCCTTGTCGAACCATGAGCGCAAGTCGCACGCCCTTTTGAACGCCGAACTTCTGCAATGCGGCGGCGATATGATTGGAGTCGCGATCGAGCTCTTCGAAGGAGATTGTCTTGTATTTTCGCTTACCGTTATTGTCGCGAAGAGGGCGTTTTCCGGCAAAAAGCGGTTCTGCAATGGCAACTTGTCGCGGGCGCATTTTTGCCATTTCTGTAAGCCGTTCCGCGATATTGTATTCGTTCACGAGGGTTCTCCGTTCGCGTTCGCCTTATCGTCAAGAAGAATTGAGGCGCCGACGTCGCGTAGAGTCGACGTCGGCGCGATTTGGTCTAAACGCGCGGCGCAACGCCGCTGCGTTGCGATCAGTCGGACGTATTGATCAGACCGGCGCTCCAAGAGTTCTGGAGCATATTGGCGCCTGGGCAGACGCGCGTCAGGTTCGGTTCCGTCGAGACTTCAATTTCGCCGACGGCGACCTTCATGAGATCGGCGAGGAGATCGTCAAACTTGCCGTTCTGCCAGAATTCGTCTTTATGTCCGAACGCGCAATAGAGGACGGTTCCCTTCTTTTCTTTGCGCGCCCAAATGCACGGGAACGCCGGGCGATCGTAGCACTTATTGTGCCCTTCGTTTTTCATATCGGCAGTTTGGAGAGACGCGAGAACGTGCATATCAGGCGCGAAATTCTTATTGGCGTACCATTCTTCGTGGAGTCTGAAAGAGGGCTTTCGGGCGACGAGGGACGGCAACGCGTCGTCGTGGACGTCGACGGTCGCTTCCTGCTGTTCGCCGTGAATAATGAATTCGCCGCCTTGCATTCTGATATACGGGGTCGTGTCGTAAAACGGGTCGATTTTCATGCCAGAATTGCCGCGCCAGGTGTCCGTCGAACTGTGGAAACCGAGGAATCCAGTTCCATTTTGAATCGCCTCGAAGAATTTCTTGACGCCTTCCTGAGACATGGGTTTCTGACCGTCTCCGCCCTCTTGATCGGGGTTGCCGCTCGTATAGAAGATGAACGCGGCGTATTGCGAAAGGTCGCCGTCGAAGACGGTTCCGTCCTTGGTAACGACTAGTTCGTACCCGAGCTTATCGGCAAGTTTCTTAAGCGTGGTTCCCGCGAGGCAATTACCGTCGGCGTCCGCTTTGATAGGCGAGTGCTCGAAGCCTTGCGAGCGCGTGAAGAACAGAATTTTTTTGCCGTTGTTTTCTGCGGCAAATAGCCGAGTAAGCGTAGAAAGAAAAGGCGTCGCCGCCGCCGTCATAGCGGTCGCGGTCAAAAAATCACGTCGTCGCATATTATCGTCCTCCGGTGATTCATTCGATTTAATTCTCTTTTATGTAACGCTGGCGTCAACGAGCGATCGACTCTTGCGCCGCAGTCGACTTCCGTATTATATAGGATTCTTTCGACAATGCAATTTCTTTCGCGATCTTTTTTCGTCGCGCGCTAGCTTTTGCGCGTCGACATTCTCAAAGCGATATAATTGACGATTTTTCTCTTTCGTTTATAATAGCGAAAGGATTTATCGGCGGGGCGCCAAGCGCGTTGCTGGGCGCCGAAACCTTGGGACGCGCGTTGCGCGGCGTAATTATGACGTCAGGTATTTTTTCGCAGACGATAATCGTCGGAGTCGGGCTGTTGGGCGGCGCTTTGGGATTAGCCTCGAAGCGCGCGGGCGTTGGCGGTCGAATTATCGGGCTTGGTCGTAACGAGTCGAAATTGACGCGCGCGGTCGATTTGGGCGCGATCGACGTTTGGGCGACCAGTTGGACCGACGCCTTGGGGCTAGCGACGTCGACGGACGCGCCGACCTTGATCGTCTTTTGCGCGCCCGTCGAGGCGAACCTTCGCGCGCTCGACGAATTCTGGACCCTTCGCGCCGCGCAAGAATTTGCTGGGCGCGACTATCTTATTTCCGACGTCGGTAGCGTTAAGACGGGCTTTGCTGAAGCGACGTCGCGCCTACGCGCTTCTTGCGATCTTGCTGGAAATACTCGCATTGCTTTTGTTCCGGCGCATCCGATAGCCGGGAGCGACAAGTCTGGGGTCGAGCATTCGACGTCGACGCTTTTCGACGGCAAACTGACGATTCTCACGCCTTGGAGCTCTCCGAATGAACGTCGCGCGGCGCTCGCTTCGGGGGGCGCGCGCGCGTTTCGGATTCCGGAAGACGTTGAATCAGATCCTGCGTTCCAGACGATACGGCGCAAATTTGCGCTAGCTTTTGCCGAAGACGAAAGGATTGCGCGCGACGATTCTACGCACGGCGCGCTCTCTATAACGGACAAGATTTCAGTAACGCTTGAAGATTCCGATTTTCCCGCCGTGTCGTTAATGCGCGAGTTTTGGCGGCGACTCGGGAGTTTTGTCGTGGAAACGTCTGCGGCGGAGCACGACCATATTCTTGCTCGCACGAGCCATCTTCCGAATTTAGCGTCCGTACTGACGATGAGCGCCGTTCCGATGGACGAATTTATTTTTGCGGGCACGGGCTTCCGGGACGTGACGCGCTTATCGGGCGGCAATCCGGAGGTGTGGACGGAGATATTTGAAACGAATCGCGTTGCGCTTCTCGACGCGCTTGAGCGAGTCGAGAGCGATCTCTTACGCTGGAAGACTTTTTTGTCTGAAGGCGATCGCGAGGCTATATTAACCTTTTTAAAGGAAACGAAGAAGAAACGAGATGCTTTGGGAAGTTGATATTTTTGCCGCGCCGGGCTTGCCCGACGTAGTTGGTTCCGAAATTATGACCGACGCCGCCGACCTTGGCTTTCCGTCGAGTCTTTCCCTTATCGCCGCGCGCGGTTATTTGCTCCAGGGCGATCTAACGCGCGATCAGGTCGACGCGCTTGTTGCGAAACTGCTGGCGGACTCCGTCGTCGAACGCGCGACGGTCGGGCAGGTCGGCGATCCCGCGCTAAGGACGCCTGCGACGGACTTTTCCGGGAGTATCGTCTACGTTCTTCCCAAACCCGGCGTTACGGACGTCGTTGCCGACGCGGCGCGACTTGCGGCGTCGGATTACGGCGTGCGTCCGGACGCGGTTCGTACTTTTAAAAAGTACTGGATAGCCGGACTGGACGAAGCCGAAACGCAACGTCTTGCGCGCAAGGCGCTCTCGAACGACGCGATTGAACAGGTCGCGTACGGCGAGTTGGGATTTGACTCGTTGCAAGTTGGTTCGTCCTATCAGTTTGAATTAACGACGGTTCCGATTCGCGCGATGGACGACGCGGCGCTTGCCGAACTCAGTAAGAAGGGACAGCTTTATTTGTCCCTCGTAGAAATGCAGACGATTAAGGAGTATTTCCTTTCGATCGATCGCGATCCAACCGACGTCGAACTCGAGACGGTCGCACAGACGTGGAGCGAGCACTGCAGTCATAAGACGCTTGCCGGACGCATCGATTACGAAGGACCGGAAGGCGCGCGCCATTTCGAGAATATGCTCAAAGAGACGATCTTCGCCGCAACCGTTAAGATTCGCGAGGAGCTCGGCGACGACGACTTCTGCGTGAGCGTCTTCTCTGACAACGCCGGCGTCGTTAAGTTTGACGACGAATACAACGTTTGCTTTAAAGTGGAGACGCACAATCACCCGAGCGCGCTCGAACCCTACGGCGGCGCCAACACCGGCATAGGCGGCGTTATTCGCGACCCAATGGGCACCGGCATGGGCGCGAAACCTATTTGCAATACGGACGTCTTTTGCTTTGCGCCGCCGCAACTCGATCCGGCCGAGGTTCCCAACGGCGTTCTGCATCCTCGCCGTATTGTCAAGGGCGTCGTCGCCGGCGTTCGCGATTACGGCAATCGCATGGGGATTCCGACGGTCAACGGCGCGGTCTTCTTCGATAAGAGATACCTGGGCAATCCGTTGGTCTATTGCGGCAACGTCGGGCTTATTCCGGTCGACAAATCGTTTAAAGAGGCGAAGCCGGGCGATCTGATTGTCGCGATGGGCGGCCGCACCGGTCGAGACGGAATTCACGGCGCGACGTTCAGTAGCGCGGAACTCACGAGCGAAAGCGAAACGCTCTCCGGCGGCGCGGTACAGATCGGCAACGCGATTATTGAAAAGACGGTGCTCGACGTCATGCTAGAGGCGCGCGATCGCGGACTCTATAACGCGGTAACCGACTGCGGCGCGGGCGGTTTTTCGAGCGCGGTCGGCGAGATGGGCGAAGAAATCGGCGCGGAGGTCAATTTGGACGCGGCGCTTCTGAAGTACGAAGGGCTGTCGTACTCGGAAATTTGGATTAGCGAAGCGCAAGAGCGCATGGTCTTCGCCGTGCCGAAGGAGAAATGGCAGGAATTCAAGGCGCTCGCCGATAGCGAAGACGTCGAAACGGTCGTGCTGGGCGAGTACAAGCCGACGGGCCGACTCGTCCTGAAGTATCAGGGTACGGTCGTCGCCGACCTCGATATGAAGTTCATGCACAAGGGACGTCCGCGCGTTATTCGCAAAGCGGTTTACGACGCGCCCCAGGTTCGTCCCATTGCCGTTAAAGGAAGCGACGAAGAGTTGCCCGCGCAAACGGTTGTTTCTCAGTCGGTAACCGGCGGCGTTGCGGGCAAGAGCGCCGCGACGTTCGATCTCGAAGCGATTTTATCTTCGCTCAACGTCGCTAGCAAGCACTGGGTAATTCGTCAGTACGATCACGAGGTTCAGGGCGGCAGCGTTCTCAAGCCGCTCGTCGGCGTTGCGAACGACGGACCCGGCGACGCCGCCGTA
>CADCOO010000368.1 GCA_902803085.1 uncultured Planctomycetota bacterium | reverse complement strand
TGCGCACGGAATCCCGGAATGTCGTGCGCAGTACTGGATACTGTGGCGTCGTATTGCGTCCGGCTTGACGTCGGGACGACAGCAGACTCTTGCCGAGCCGCTTTTGGCAAACGTTCGTAATCTCAGGCGTCAACTTACAGAAGGGCGCGGCAAAGGGGCGGACCTTGATCTTAGTTCCCAGGAGGGCGCGGAGATTTGGCGACTGCTCGGCGCGCTCGAGCTTTTGACTTGCGAGCAAAAGGAAGAGCTTGGCGACTCGATTCTCGACGTCTTCTTCAAAAGAAAAATGTCGCCTGTTCGGGACGCGCTCGTCTGGTCGCTCGGTCGTCTTGGCGCGCGTCGACTCTTCCACGCGCCGCTCGATCGCACGGTTCCGGCTCGTGTCTCGGAACGTTGGGCGAATCTCTTTTTGGATCGCGCTTCGAACTTTCCAGATCTCAAGAGGGACGCCAATCTCTTCCTGGCGTTGGCGCAACTCGTTCGTTCAGCGGAAGACGGCGCGTTTGACGTCGATGGGGCGACGCGCGATCGGATTGAGGCGTATTTGGACAAACATGGCGCGACGGAGACGACGCTCGCCGCGCTTGATCGGCGCGGACGACTCTTGGACGACGCGACGAGTCAGATTTTCGGCGAGTCGCTACCGCTCGGCCTCAACTGGAGCGAATAGCGTCGGACGCCTTGAAAGGGCGCGCGCGTCGCATATAATTATCGTATTGGCTAGTATCGTAGCGCAAGCTACGCGATCAAGCGGCGTAGAGTTCGCCGCGACGACATTGGAAAGAACGCAACGTTATGTACAATTCTGAAGATCTGAAAACGATTATTCGCGAGCGATCGTTGAAATTCGGCGATTTCATTCTCGCGTCTGGCAAGAAAGCGAAGTATTATCTGGACGGGAAGCAGACGACGCTTGACGCGCGCGGTCTAACGCTCGTCGGCGAAGGGATTCTAGAGCTTCTCCTCGCGGACGGCGCGTTGCCGGACGCCGTCGGCGGCATGTCGATCGGGGCTGATCCGATAACCGCCGCCGTCCTGACGATCGCCGGCGTTCGCGGGTTCGATCTGAAAGGCTTTCTCGTGCGCAAGGAAAGCAAGGGGCACGGGACGAATAAGTTCATTGAGGGACCTGTCGCTGCGGGCGATAAAGTCGTCGTCGTGGAAGACGTGGTAACGACGGGCGGTAGTTCGTTATTGGCGATCGAGCGACTGGAAGCGGCTGGAATTAAAGTCGAGGGCGTAATTGCAATCGTCGACCGTATGGAAGGGGGCGCTCAAGCGTTTGCAGAACGCGGCTACAGCTTCCGCTCCTTACTGACCATTAAGGATTTTGGCATAGACCCGCCGACGAACTAACTCGCCGTTTTAGCCCCCCTAGGAGGAGCCAATGGATCTTTCGCAATTCGACGTGAAATTCCGACTTTTCGGGATACCGACGCGCATTATGCCGTCCTTTTGGCTCCTGGCGCTCCTCCTGTCGCCGTTCCTCACGTCCAACGACTCGGACGCGCCGTGGATTTTCGGGGCGTTCGGCTGGATGATCGCCGTAGCGCTTTCCTTTTTAGCGCACGAGTTCGGACACGCGCTCGCCGCCAAACGCCTCTTCGGCGCGAGTCCGACGATTGAACTCGGAGTCGGACGCTCGACGTCCGGCGCGGGCGTCTTCGGGGGTCTCACGAGCTGGCGCCCGTCGTACGGGATCGCAGTCGACCCCAAGCGACGAGCGCTGACGGCGGCAGCGGGACCAGGCGGCGCGTTGGCGTGCGCTCTTGCGGCGTTGGCGATCGTCTGTCTTGTCTTCCGTTCGAAGGTCGGAATACTATGGGAATTTGGCTTTTTACCGGTCCCAATTCCGGTCTATTGTTTAAAGCTTATTGGCGCCAAGAGCGCGTTCGGATTATTTTTCGGGTACCTGACGTTCGGTTTCTTTTGGGCGAGCGTCTTTTGGAGTTTCTTTAATCTCTTACCGATCTATCCAATGGACGGCGGGCAGATACTCCTCAACTTGCTAACGAGCGGAGGGGACGCGTCAAGTCGGAGAACGACGCATACCGTCTCGATAGTCTGCGCCATAGCCATTGCGGTTTACTTCTTAATGGAAGGCAGTTTCTTCAACGCAATTTTATTTGGCTATTTCGCCGTTTTTAACTTTAGGATTATGAACGCGTCCTACTAGCGTTTCGCCTCGACGAGAGCGTTTCGCCTTGGTTTGTTTCTAACAATTTTGCACAACTTGCACAATCTGTTCCATTTTTACATTTAATCCAAACTACCAACCAAAACTCTTTTAGTAGTTGGATTCGATAAAACGCGCGCATTGAGAAAAAAATACGTCCTTTTTTGGAAGAAAAAAGCTGTAAAGACCCAAAATCTCATCTATACTGGCAACTTGACCTTAGTCCCAAACCAATTTGGGTTCCCCTTAAAGGTCGCTCAAAACGAAGGAAAGGGTTTTCGATTGGAACGATCCAATCGTTCGGAAAACGATTCACTAACGGAGAAAAACGACTGTGGCTGGCATATCGTCTTACTCGAGCGCGCGTCTTCTAGCGGCGTTCGCTATTGCGGTTTTGATTCTGGGGAATTTGATGGGAGGAACGGCGTCGGCGCAATGGACGACGGGACTAAGCGGATCCCAGCAAGACAAAGAAAAGAGTGATAGCGTCGACGAGAGAGAACTAACGGCCAAAAACGACGACGAAATAGAGTTGTCGGATAACGATGAGAACGAGATCGAGAGCGCGTCAGAGGACGAAAACGACGATCTTCTTGCCGGTCCGAGCAGCGGCAATAAAGTCAATCGAGGCGCCTGGCGCGTCTTTGTGGTCGGAACGAACGACTACGACAAAGCGCCCCAACTGTCGTTTTGCGTCAACGATATTGACGGACTAACGGAGCAACTAACGAACGCAGGCGTGCCGAGCGGCAATATTGTCGCGTTGCGTTCTCGCGAGCAAAAGAAATTGACCCCGACGAAAGTAAATATAGAACGCGAATACAAGAAATTCCTCGATTCACTCAACGAAGACGATCTCGCTATGGTCTATCTTAGCGGTCACGGCGTTGAAGAGCGCGACTCGAACGGCAAAGTTATTTCCTATTACGCGCCGGAAGACTGCGATCCAAAGAACATCGCGAGCACGTGCGTCTCGATCAACCAAATGATAGCAGATTTGGACGATCGACCGG
>CADCOO010000367.1 GCA_902803085.1 uncultured Planctomycetota bacterium | reverse complement strand
TTTCAGATTCATTTCAATCTTCTCCTCAATATGCGCGATCGGTTCCGCCCTTAGCTTGACGCCGCCCGTCTTTCCTATTATCATGGTTCAAAACAAACACGCATTCACGAATGCAATCCCACGTTATAAGGAGACGCGACATGAAATTCTACAAGATCGACAATGAAATCGTAGCGAGCGCGACCGCGCTTAATGCCGGCGAAGAGCTCGTTCCCAATACGACGGACGCGGCGGGCGAGAAGCACGTCCCGGTCGTCGCAATCGACGGCGATAAGGTTACGGTATCCGTCGGCTCCGTCGAGCATCCGATGCTGCCCGCGCATTATATCCAATGGATCCTAATCGAAACGGAGACCGGATGGCAGAAGAGAACGCTCACGCCCGACGATAAGCCGTGCGCGACCTTTATCGTCGATGCGAAAGTCGTCGCCGCGTACGAATACTGCAATCTCCACGGTCTGTGGAAGAACGAGCAGTAACTAATACCGGATTTTCGGGAAATCGTCCTCCCCGAAATCGACGTAGCGCCAGAAGACGTTGCGACTCCACCCGGGGTCGCGACTCTTCTTCGCGTGATAGACGTACCGCCACTGTCCGTCTTTGTCTTGAATAAAGGAGCCGTGTCCGACGCCAAATTGGAATTCGTCGCTCTGAAAGAACGGCTCCGGGCATTTCTTCCACGCCTCCGGCGTCATGGGGTCGTCGCCGACTAATTCTAGAAGCGCAACCTTATAAGTCGGCAGCCAGCTGGCGCCGCAGGAATATGAAAGGAAAACGCGTCCCTTAGGAGAAACGACGATCTCGGGTCCCTCGTTCAGACCGCGCGTTCCCAAACGTTCCTCGACTCGCTCCCAAAGATAATCCGCATTATCGCAGATTCTGACCCGAGCGCCGGTAAGTTGCGGCTCCGGCGTCAGCGTTAGGGGCGCTATATATAGATATTGTATGTCGCGATCGTCTTCCCAGCCCGACCAAATCAGGTAACGATTTCCCTTATGCTCTAAAATCGTCGAGTCGATCGCCCAGCGGTTCGCGGTCTTCCCCTCGATATCGTCCCCCGTATAAAGCGGGCCCGTGAGCGTATACTTCGAATACGGATCGTCCGACTCCGAGACGAGAACGTACGTCAAGTGATTCTCATTCCGCCCGTTGTCCGCCGCGAAGAAGATATAGAACCGCCCGTCGAGAAAATGAATCTCCGGCGCCCAGAGCTCGCGCGAATACGGTCCGCGCGGCGGCGCCTTCCAGACGGCGCGAACTTCGCCGGGCTCGTCGAGCGAATTCGATTCCCAGACGCGAATCTCCCGCGTCGGGTTATTCGACTGACTCCAGTAATAGCGTCCGTTGTGCTCGATCACCCAGGGATCGGCGCCAGGTCGTAGGTAATGAGGCGCTTCCCGTCCGCCGTTCTCCGTCGCCTCCTGCGCGCCGGCCCCAACCGCCGCCCACGCGCAAAGAATAAACGCCGCCGCAAGGAACGACGCGCCTATCGTTTTTCGTTTCATTGCTCGCCCTTTCTCAATGAAATCGCGGCTGAACCCGCCGCGCGCAATCTTTCTATCCTACTGTTCTACTAATCCACTAATCTAAAGATCGTCGTCCGTAGCTCGATCCGGACGAAAGAGCGTCCAGTCGATCCCAAGTTTCCTCATGCGCGCGCGAAGCGTGTACGGATTGATCGCGAGCCAAGCGGCGGCGCCCCGTTTCCCCTCGACCGCGCCGTGCGAACGCCGCAGCGCCTCTTCAATATGCGCCTTCATCGCCTCGTCGAGCGTTAGGAACGGCGCGTTTGACTCCTGCTCATCCGGCGCGCGCGCGGCGGCCGTCGACTCAACGCGCGACGCCGTCTGTTCCGGAACGAACGAAGACGCGTCGAACGAATCGGTCGAAAAGACGTCGCTCGCAACGACGCGCTCGATACGCGCGCGCAATTCGTCGAGATTGCCGGTTACGCACGCGCGACCAAGCTCGTCGAATTCGCGTTCCTTCAGCGGCTCGCGCCAAACGCCAAGTCGTCGCGACGCGTCCGCGAAGAAACGACGCGCTAATTCCGGTACTTCCGCAAGACGCTCCCGCAACGG
>CADCOO010000366.1 GCA_902803085.1 uncultured Planctomycetota bacterium | reverse complement strand
GAACTCCGCTCCCAGATTAACGTCGTTATGAATGAGCGGGAGTCGGCGCGCAGCGCTATCGCAAACTTTGCAAACTTGCGCAATCAGGGAAATAGACAACAGGAAATTTTGATCGCAAGGATTACGGAGTCCAGAGATCAGCTGGCAATGCTCGACGCCAAGCGAAATCTTTTCAAAACGAGCAAAATGACCGAAGAGCTCTCCAAGCTCGTCGCCGATATGACCAGAGCGTTCAATGAGAACGAAAAGGTGGCCGCCTCCAATTCCGTCGGTTCCCTCAAGGAGCTCGTCGAACGCGCTGAAATCGAAGCAGCCGTCGTCGCCGACGCCTCCGACGAGCGTATCGACGCCGCCCTCGAAGCCTACCGCGCTAAGAAACGGGAAGCGCTTCTGAAGGATTCCGAAGACGCCGCCCCTGATGAAGACGAGACGATAATCGAGGAGACCGACGAGGAAGAAATTCTCGACGAACCCGACGACGCGATTGAAGTCGAATCGGTCGACGAGAAAGACGCGTATGAACCCGTCGAGGACGCGGACGCGGTAATTGTCTTCGACGAAAATTTTAACTAACCGCGCTTGATTCCGAATAATCGGGCTAGTGTTGGAGCCGATACGAACAAATGAAGCGTATGCGTGGGGACGCGTTATTCGTTGTGTTTTAGTCGGTTTTGACAGGGCGCGCGGCGGTTTGAATCGCCGCGCGCTTTTTAATTTGCCGACCCGATCGTCCGATCAGACGATTGTGAAACGAGGAGACGAATCGTCTGGTTTAGCGCGCTTGAACGCCGTTCTCTCTATCGTAACTTCGGCGTTTTTCTGACGCTCCGCGCTGCAATTTGAAAAAAAAACGTTTTCTGATGATTTTTATTCTGAAAAGTCCTAGACGTCTCTCTATACGGGCAAAAGGGTTCAAAAAGAACCCGGTAAGAATAGCTTAGTTTTAAAAAAGAAACGCAACCTCCATAATAAGGGTAGAAACTATGAAAAAGATTATCATTGAAGTATTGGTTTTGATCGCGGCTGGCGTCGGCTACGGCGTCTATTTCCAGGGTAAGACGGCGACCGATTTCGTCTCCGACGTTACGAAGAACGGCAACTGGTCCGAAGAGCGGCGCCAGAAGGATCCGGAAGGGTACTCGGTCTTTGTTGAGAAACGTCTGAAGGACGCGATCGAAAAGTACGAGACGATGCGCAAGCAGTTTGGCGAGTCGAGTCAGAAGCTCCAGGCGGAGATTGCCGACCGTCAGGAGAAGCTCGCGAAAAGTTCGGCGCTCCTCGAGCAAATGCTTGCCGCGCTCGATAAGGGCGAATTCCCCGTCGAAGTCTACGGCGCAAAGTACGACGAAGAACAGCTCCGCTCGCAGATCGCCGTGCTCATGAGCGAACAGGAGTCGTATGAGAAGGCTATCGAGGAAGGCGTTAAGGCGCGTAAGAACGTCGATAAGCAAGCCCGCGATCTCATTACGCAGATTACGGAAAATGAAAATCAGCTTGCGATGATCGAGCACAATCGCAAACTATTCGCCTCGCGCAAATTGACCGCCGAGAGTAAGGAACTCATTGAAGATCTTGCGAAAGCCTTCGACGCCGACGTTGAATTCCAACCCGCCGACCCCGTTGGCTCGCTCGACGTCCTCATTAAGCGCTCCGACGCGACCAACGCCGCCGCCGCGCCAGACCCCGACGAGGAGCGCGTCAATAAGGCGCTCGAGGAATATCGCGCTCGAATGAACGCCAAAGCGAGCGAAGCGTCCGAAGAAGTCGCGCCCGAGACTGAAGGGGTCGACGAGAAAATCGTCGAATAATACGCGAACGACTTCGGTCCGATCTTACGACGCGTAAGCGCGTCGACGCCAAGACGAGCGCGTCGCACGGCGCGCTCGTCCGCGCGGACGAAGAGGCGAAATCAGGGTTGTCGTCGCAAGTTAGGCCGAGCGAACGAGAAGTTTTGAAAATAATCAGTTTTCGAGCCGGATTTCGAGCGAAAAACCCGTTCGAGCCCTCTATATGGGTAAAGAGAGCGTCGAAAGGCGCGATCGTTCGATAAGATAATTCAACCTTGACTTATTAAAAAGGAATATGTCCATGAAAAAAACAATCGCCATTGTCGTTCTTTTCCTAGTCGTCGCCGGCGCCTTTTACGCCATTGGTCGCTCTGGTAAGTCCGTGTCCGACGCCATAATCGATACTAAAACCGAAATTCTAGGAACTATCGAGGAGTGGAAAAAAGAATGGCCGGAAGATAAACGCATTGCGTATCCGGAGCGGTATGCAAGGTACGTTGAGAGATGTCTTCAAAACGGAGTCGACAAGTGTGAAGAACACGTCAAGAATATCGAGAGGTCGACGGCGAAGTTGCAGATCAATCTCGATAAAAATCAGTCAAAGCTCGAGAAGATCGGCCCGATGCTCAACGACTTTATGGGCGCGCTTGATAAGGGCGAATACCCAGTCGAACTGTACGGCGGCAAGTATGACGAAGCGCAACTTCGCACGCAAATCGGCGTCATTATGACGAGCCAGAAGCAAGCGCAGGCCGCGCTTGAAACGGGCAAAGATCTGCGCAATAAAACCGATAAGGAAAAGGCGCGACTCCTTAAGATGATCGAACAGGATAAAAACGCGCTCGCCGAGATCGATTCCAAGATCAATCTTCTCAAAGCGCAAAAGCTGACCGACGAGGGGAAGAAGCTGATTCAAAATATGTCGGACGCCTTTGAAGCGAACGCGACCTTCAAGTACGATCCGATCGGTTCCGTCGACGATCTCCTCGATCGCGCGGAGAACGACGATTCGATCGAAGACGCCAACGCGCTAATCGATCAGCGCCTTGAAGAATACCGCGCAAGCAAGAATACGAAAGAATAACGGCGCGTTAAGGACGCAGGCGAAATCGCCGCCTTGTCCTGGCGCGCAGAAACGCGAGGGGGCTCGTCTTACGCGTAGGGACAAGCGCGACGACTGGACGCGCGACGATCAACTGGTTGTCGCGCGTCTTTTTCGTCTTCACATTCAAAGAGGACGCGCTTTACGACTTGACGCCGGAACTGCGATTTCTATACTGAGAGAAGGAAGATCGGCGTTGCGTGGAAACGCGTAAACGCTCCTTGCAATTTGAATCGTTCCACTTGTAAAGAACGGAGATTTCGACCATGAAGACGTTAATGAAATTAGCGCTCTCCGCCGTGTGCCTCGCAATCGCAAGTTTGACGCCCTGTTCAACGCAAGCTCTGCGCGCCGCCGAACCCGACGACGATTCCGGCGCGCTTTGCGCTATTGAAAAGGAGCGGTGGAGTCTCACGATCGCAACGACGGAGAACGGCGCAAAGTTTCAATCGGGCCGCTTTGGCGAATTAACGGTCCTTCCCACGGAAATCTTCCGTTTGCGCGTCGCCGATAAGAGCGGCGCAATCTCTGAATTTACTTCTGAGTCCGGATGGCGTTCCGTACGTTTGCAACGCGCGGACGATCTTGTCGAGCTCTGGTTTGTCGATCCGACGCCCTGTGAGAAGATCGCCGTTATGATTGCCGGGCGACTCGACGACGACGGCGTCGCCTGGCGCGTCGAAATTGCCAACGACTCGCAAGAGTATTCTGTAATCGACGCGACTTATCCGATTCCAGCCGTCGCCGGCGATCCGTTGAATCTCTTT
>CADCOO010000365.1 GCA_902803085.1 uncultured Planctomycetota bacterium | reverse complement strand
GAGACGATCCGTATGATACGAGTTGCGACCGATTTCAACGGGGAACGGGGATTCTGCGATCGAACCGGCGAATTCGCGGCGAGCAAGTTCTTTACCGTCCGCGTACAGGACGAGCTCTTTGCCCGTATAGACGCCGGCGACGTCGAGCCACTTCATCCTCCAATTATCGACCTTGGCGGTTACGTTGATCCAGTTCGTCCCGTCGTAGACGTAGAACTGCAACGCGTCGTTCTGCTGCTTGAGCGCGTACTGATAGTCGGACTTGCCGAGATAAGGTCCTTCGGCGTTGCTATAAGGGCAGACGCGCGCTTCGATCGTAAAGGGCTTTTGACCGGTGAAATTCAGATTGCCAACCTTTTTTGCGTAGCCTTCGTACGATTCGTCGGCGTCGAGGGTCGCGCTCGCGCCGACGCCGCCGACGATCGCGTAACCTTTGAGGCCCAATTCGCTCTTGCGCGGCGACGTCTTGCAGCCGGTGAAGATTTGACCGATCTCGTCTTTCGAACCAATAATGCCGGCGATTGTGATCGGATACTTATTGGCGGAGACGTCTTCAACTTTCTGCTTCGGAACGCGCATCGCCAGGCCTTGGTCGACCCAGTCCCAAATGAAGCCGCCTTGCAAATGCTTATACTCGCGAATCGCGTTCCAATAGAGCGTGAAGTTGCCCGTGCTATTGCCCATGGCGTGCGCGTACTCGCATTGAATGAGCGGGCGTTTTCCTTCCGTCTTCTGTTCTTCCTTCTTGGCGTAATCGATCGCCCCGCCGACGGACGCGTACATCGGGCAGTAGATATCGGTGTTCTTATCGAAGCCCGCGCGTTCGTATTGAACCGGTCGCGTCGGGTCGAATTCCTTGAGCCACTCATACGTCGCGTAGAAGTTGGGACCGTTCCCCGCCTCGTTGCCGAGAGACCAGATAATCACGGACGGATGGTTGCGATCGCGATACGCCATGCGTTGCGTGCGGTTCATGTGGGCGGCGAGCCATTCCGGGGGATTCGCGAGGGACTCCTTGCCGTAGCCCATGCCGTGCGATTCGATATTCGCTTCGTCGACCAGGTAAATACCGTACTTGTCGCAGAGGTCGTACCAGCGCGGGTCGTCGGGATAGTGGCACGTGCGAACCGCGTTGATGTTGAGGGACTTCATAATGCGAATATCTTCGAGCATTCCCTCGGTCGTGAGCGCGTGCCCGGTGAAGGGATGGTGCTCGTGTCGGTCGACGCCCTTAATGAGGATCGGCTGGTTATTGACGAGCAACTGCCCGTCTTTGATCTCAACTTTGCGGAAACCGATATTGAAGGTTGAATCGAGGGTTTTATTGTAGTCTTCGTCGTAGACGACGAGCTTAGCGGGATAGAGCCACGGGGTCTCTGCGGACCATAGGAAGGGGGCTTTAACAGGCGCTTCGAGCAGAATGGTAACTTGCTCTTTCGGTTTAATCGTGAACTCTTCGCTAACGCCTTCGTTAGGTGCGGCGCCTCCGATCACGGCGTCGAGATTGGCGTTCTTCGGATTGAGCGCGTCGACGGAGAGGACGGCGACGCCGTTTTGCTCCTGTCGGGTATTATTAACGAGGGTAACCTCGACGCGCGCGATCGCCTCGGTCAGCTCGTCGTTGAGGAAGTCGGTAACGACTTTCGTATCGGCGACGGCGACGGCGGGCTGCACGTAGTAGTACACAGAGCGGAAGATACCGCTTAGTCTGAAGAAGTCCTGGTCTTCGAGATAGGAGCCGTCGGATCGGCGGTAGACTTTCACGGCGACAATATTCTTACCGGGGCGGACCGCCTTGGTAATATCGAACTCGACGAAAGTTCGCGCGTCTTTGCCCATGCCGATCTCTTGCCCGTTGACGTAGACGTAATAGCAGGATTCGACGCCGTCGAAATGGAGAATGACTTTCTTATCGCGAGCGACGTCGTTTGCGTCGACGTTGAATTCTCGGCGATAGAGCCCGACCCAGTTGTCTTTATCGGGGACGTAAGGGGGAATCCAGGGTCCTGGCCAGGGGTAGGGGACGTTGGTGTAGACGGGGTATCCGTATCCTTCCGTCTGGAAGTTTGACGGAACGGGGATATTGTCCCAATCGACGTCGGCGAAGTCTTCCGCTTCGAAGTTGAACGGCACGTCGTCGGGGGAGGGCTCGAGTCGGAACTTCCATTCTCCGTCGAGAGAATGCCGTTCGTAGGCGGTCGCGGCGAAGATCGACTTGGGCTGGAGATTGTTAATGCCGACGACTTCGGGATTGAGTCTGTCCGGCAACTTTTTGGCGTTTTGCGCGTTTTGCGCGTTT
>CADCOO010000364.1 GCA_902803085.1 uncultured Planctomycetota bacterium | reverse complement strand
GTTCGTTCCGATGCCGATCACGTACGACACCTTCCACATCACGTCGAAGGTCAATACGTGGAGCGTCGAAGCGATGTACAGCTACCGATTCCACCCGTTCCGTCGCGGCACGCTCGAAGCTCTCGCCGGCGTTCGCTACACGCAATTCGACGGTCGCTTCAACTTCTTTGGGCATGCGAGCACGAAGAACGAATCGAGCTATCAGATCACGGAAGTCAGCATTCTGAACACTCAGACGCAAGGCGCTGGCGACAACCAGCAAACGCAAACGTCGCAGTCGTACGGCTCCTACAACTACAACACGAGCGCCAGCCGCGGTAGCGACCTTGGATACTCCGACTGGAAATTCCAGGCGAACAACCACATCGTTGGTCCTCAGGTCGGCGGTCGCTACACCGTGACGAACAACCGCTGGCGATTCTCGGGCGAGGCGAAGTACTTCGCCGGTTTCAACCGTCAGAACATCTACGGCAACGGTACGCTCGGCCTGAAACCGATGGCCGACTCTCCGACGAACTACAGCAACAACAATAACAATAACAACAACAATAATAACAACAATAACAACAATAACAACAACAATAACAATAACAACAATAATAACAACAACACGAGCGAAACGGGCGGCATCCAGTCCTACGTCCCGGTTGGAACCCTGAACAACGCGTTCGCGTACTCCAAGCACTACAACGCGTACTCCAACGGTATCGACGGCAGATTCGAAGCCGCGTGGAACTGGACCGAAGCGATCGGGTTCAAAGTTGGTTACGAGATGCTCTATCTCGACAACATCTCCCGCGCCTCCGCCGTCAACGACTACCGCGTCAACGAAGACGGCACGATCTTCGGCGTCAAGTCCCGTAAGAAGGATCGCAACTTCGAAACCTTCGTCCACGGCGTCATGTTCACCGTCATGATCAATCGCTAGTGAAACCTTTCGCCTTATCCTGCGGCGCGTCCTTCGCGTCGCGGGTCGGCGAGGAAGCTCCGCGCCAGCGGGCTTCGCCAGACGTCTCCCGCCAGTCGTTCGCAACGCCGCAAGGCGTTCCAACGAACGCGCGAATCCCGGGACACGACGCGCAATCGCGCGAAAAGGATTCGCAGACCCTCAAAAGCCTCTTTTGAGTCATCCGACGCATGGGGCAAGGCGGTCCTCCACTCTAAGGCGAACACGGAAAGTCGCTGGGAAGATCCCCGCCCCACGCGTTAGTTTCATGACGACGGAGCGCTTGAATCGAAAACCAACGTCGACGCTCAATCGAGCTCGACGCGTTCGTCCGACAGTCGCGACGCGCCGCGACCTTTCAGGTTCGGACCCAGCCGTCTCGCGCGTAACGGACGAATAGGAAACGTCGCTAACGACGCGCCGTACTGGCAACCTGTTCGAAACAACAGAACGTACCGACAAACAGCGACGTCCAATGACGGGGAAGTTCAACCGTCCCGAAGGACGCTGTTGAACCGCTAACAGGCTTAAGGGGAGCGTGGCTTTATGAGTCCGCTCCCTTTTTTGCGCGTATCGCGACGATCGAACAAAAGACGGTTGACGCCTACCCGCATTCTGTGTAAAATGGGGAAAGTCGCCGTGGCTCTGACGCTCGTTCGCGGGGCGCGTCGGCTTCGAGAACGACGATTCGCTTCGAATCGTCCTCGCCATACGAACCACGATGGAAATGTATCGATGACGCTCGCAATCGAACCGACTCAGGCGACGCGCGACGCGCGCGCGTTGCGGCTGCTTGTCGATCGAGACAATCGCGTCCAGGAACGAACGATCGTCCCGGCGACGCGCATAGGGAACGCGCCGAAAATACCCCGGCGGCGACGCGCGAATTCGTTCGCGACGCCGATCCTGTCCCTTTGTGCGCTCAGGCGCGCGCCAAGCCGTTCAACGTTTCTCCTGTCTTGCGACCTCTCTGACCGCCGCGTTCGTCGTTTTCATTTTTCAATTCTTAATTTTGCTTTTATCGATCTTTCATTCTCGACGCGCACGCTTGCTCGGCACAGAAGATTGCACGACGATTTAACAAGGTTGTTACGCTATGAACCTATCCTTTAGCCGTCCGTCGACGTTGAACAACGCGCCGACAAGCGCAGCAAATTACGCGCGCGTCAAACGTTTGGCTATCGCCTTCGCGCTATGCGCGACGCTCGTCTTCGTCGTCAATCGTCCTTCGCTTTTCGCCGTCGACGCGCCGGTAACAAAACAAAACGTCGAAGAGTTCGACGAGGACGCCCCTGTAAAATGGTTGCCAGATCTGCGCGTCCTTGCGGGAGCCCCGACGACGACCCTCGAACTTGACGAAACGTTGCGTCAACTTTGCTCCGACGGAAGGCTCGGCGACGTCGAAAACGTCGATCCGAACGACGTCGAATGGTCTCTGCTGCTCAACGGCGACGATATTGCCGAGTTCCGCATCGTCGGATCCAAACTGTTCATCGAATGGAAGCCGGGAGTCGTCGGCAAGACGACCGTCGTCGTCAATGGAACGCTTAAAGCGGACGAAACGCAACGCGTCTATTTATCCTTCAAGGCGGAAAGTTGGACGCCGAACTATTTGGCGATTCTTCTTACCGTCCTCGGGGGCGGCGGACTATTTCTACTCGGTATGAAACGCATGTCGGAGGGGCTACAAGCGATCGCCGGCAAGCGCTTGAGTCGTATGGTCGCGATCTTTACGAACAATAAAATCCTCGCGGTCGGGGTCGGCGCGTTGGTGACGACGTTGGTGCAATCGAGTACGGCGACCTCGGTTATGACGCTCGGGTTCGTAAACTCGGGACTAATGACGCTCACGCAGGCGACGGGCGTTATGCTAGGCGCCAATATAGGCACGACGACGACGGGCTGGCTCTTCGCGTTAAACGTTGGCGCGCTGGGGTTGCCCGTGCTAGGCGTAGCGGCGCTCTTCTATATCTTCTCCAAAAAGGATCGAGTCCAGAACTTTTCCCTTTTCTTCCTCGGACTTGGCATGATCTTCTTCGGACTTGAAACGCTGAAGGAAGGTCTCTCCCCTTTGCCGGACACGCCTCAGTTTTCAAGTTTCATGCAGGCGTTCCAGGCGACGTCCATGAAGGGAGCGTTCATGTGCGTCCTTGTCGGTTGCGTCGCGACGGTCGTCGCGCACTCGTCGGCGGCAACGCTCGCGCTCACGATGACGCTCGCGTCGCTCGGCGCGCTCGATCTTAATTCTTCGGCGGCGATCGTGCTGGGCAGCAACGTCGGCACGGCGCTCACCCCTATTTTGGTCGCGATCGGCGCGCCGGCGAGCACGCGGCGCGCGGCGTATTTCCACGTCGTCTTCAACACGCTTGGGGTCGCTTGGGTTCTTTGCGTCTTCTTCCCTGTCTTAGTGCCCTCGATCAACGCGCTTGGGAACGCTTTCGATCTTGGTATCACGGGGCGCATTGCGCTAACGCACACGCTTTTTAACGTCGTCAATACGATCGTCTTCCTTCCGATCATCGATCTTATATGCAAGCTGTTGGAACGTTGGGTTGTGGATAAAGAAGAGCCGAAGAAGGGCTCTGTAACGGGACTTCTAGATCTCGAACTTAACGAAACGGCGATCCTTTCGATCGGTCGTTCGCACTTGGTCGTTGAACAGATGTTCATCGACTGCGAGACGTTGGGGCGTAAATTAAGCGCGCTTTACGGCAACCAGTTCTCCGATCGAACTGAAATCGACGCGTCCTTCGACTTAGAGGACAAACTCGATCACGCCCAGGACGAAACGATCGAATTCATAACGCGGCTAACGCATCACGCCACGACGGCGGAGGTCGCGGAATCCGCGTGCGAACAGATTCGAGTCGCGGAAGAGATTGAAACGATTAGCGACTACTTCGTCGCTATTCTGAAGTCAAATTTGAAACTGCAGAAAGACGGCCTCGAAATACCGAGCGAATTAGCGCTCGAGTTTGGAGAATTACTGGAAGAAGCGAACGACTCGATCCGTTGGCTCAAAGAAAATTTCTCTACGCACAGTCACGCGCACATCGACGCCGCGATGAATAAGAAACGTAACGAGAACGTCGCGAAGACTAAGGCGATACGCAAACGATTCGTTCAGGAAATGCTCGCGCACGAGCCGCTGGTAATTACCGCGATCGACTACCAGATCAACGCGTGGCGGCGAATCTTTGAACACCTAAGGGAAGTGGCCGAGGCCATGGAACCAAGCTCGTCGCGAGGATCCTTTACGCAAAATTAACGTAGTAAGCGCCGTCATGCCGTGCCTGATTCGGCGCGACCGCGCTGACAACCGGCAGACGAACGAACTTTAAGGAGCTCTCCACCATGCCGATTACAGCGAGCGCGCGTCGCGCCATCGTAATTGTTGTTACGCTAGCTATGCTCGGTTTCCTAGCAAACGCTCTCGCGCGCGCGGAAGAAACGAACGAGCGCGACGCAAGCGTGCCGAATCAAACGCTCGACGAAAACGCCCAGATCAAGCGCCTGCCGGACGTGCGCGCGCTCGTCGGCTCCGATCCAATTACTCTCGATCTCAAAGACGCGGGACGACGATTATGCGAGGACGAAAACCTCGACAATCTACGAGACGTCGATCCCAACGACCTCGTCTGGTCGATCATAACGCAAGAATCAGAAATTGTCGACCTTGAACTTGAGGGCAACGACCTTAAACTCATGTGGAAGCCGGACGCCGTTGGAAAAACGACGGTCGTACTCAAGGCGTCCGCGAAAGACTCCCCTGAGAATAGCGCGTTCATATCCTTTCGCGCCGAATCTTGGAAACCAAATCTCATAGCCGCCATGATGGCGGCGCTCGGAGGCGGAGGGCTCTTTCTACTCGGCATGAAACGAATGTCGGACGGTTTGCAGGCGATCGCTGGATCAAGATTGCGACGCCTTGTCTCCATCTTTACGAACAATCGTTTTCTCGCCATAGGGGTCGGCACGTTGGTAACGTCGATTATTCAGTCGAGTACGGCGACCTCGGTCATGACGCTCGGGCTAGTGAACAGCGGACTCATGACGCTGAAGCAAGCGATTGGAGTCTTGCTGGGCGCCAATATCGGCACGACGACGACGGGCTGGATCTTCGCGCTCAACGTTGGCGCGCTAGGTCTTCCGCTACTCGGAATAGCGGCGATCTTCTATCTCTTCTGCAAAAACGAGCGCGTTAAAAACTTCTCGATCTTCGCGCTCGGACTTGGAATGATCTTCTTCGGTCTCGAAACGCTAAAAGCCGGTCTCGCGCCGTTGCCGGAGACCTCGCAATTCATGGAGGTCATGCGCGCTTTTCAGGCGACGAGCCTGAAGGGCGCGATTATGTGCGTCTTTATCGGGTGCGCAACGACGGCGCTCGTTCACTCGTCCTCCGCGACGCTCGCGCTCATTATAACGCTAGCGTCGCTCGGCGCGATGGATTTGAATTCTGCGGCGGCGCTCGCGCTTGGCAGTAATATTGGAACGGCGCTAACGCCGCTCATCGTAGCGATCGGGGCGCCGGCGAACACGCGTCGCGCGGCGTACTTTCACCTCTTTTTCAATACGACGGGCGTTATTTGGGTAATGGCGATCTTCTTTCCGATTTTCCTACCCTGCGTCGAACGTTTAGGCGCTTTCCTCCACTTGGGAATAACGGGCAAGATAGCTCTAACGCACACGATCTTTAACGTCGCGAACACCCTCGTCTTTCTACCGGCGCTCGGACCGATCGCAGATTTTCTCGAACGCCGCGTCGTCGATAAGGAGGCGAAGAAGCCCAAGTCGACGACTGGTCTCTCCTCGTTTCTCAACGATAAGCCCGCTCTCGCCGTCGAACGCTCGCGAATTGAAGTCCATCGTATGTTCATCGACTGCCTCGCGCTCGGCGAAAACCTACAACGTCTTCAGCAAGCGGCGTTCGAAGACGAAGACCTCGTCGCCCATTCCTTCCAATTGGAAGAGAAACTCGACGCCGCGCAAGACGAAACGATCGACTTCATCTCGCGTCTCATGCCGCGCACCTTCTCGCTCGACGCGACTGCGTCTGCGCGCGAGCAGATTCGACTCGCGGAAGAGATCGAAACGATTAGCGACTACTTCCTCGGCGCGCTAAAATCGTCCCTCAAATTAAAGGAAAACGGGCTCGCCATTCCCGAAGAGCTCGAACGCGAGTTCGGCGCGCTCCTCGCCGACGCGCTCGATTCAATGACCTGGCTCGAACAAAAATTCACGCAGCGCCAGCACGTCGACCTTGCGCAACCGATTAACGAACGACGAAGAAACTACGTTGCGCACGCGAAAAAGATTCGAGAAGATTTTATGGAGGATATGTCGGAAAAGCAGTTCGATCCGCTCGTCGTCGTCTCCATAAACTACCAGATCAACGCCTGGCGAAGGATCTACGAGCACCTGCTCAACATTGCCGAAGCCATGGAAACCCCGGAAAAGGCGATCAATCCGCGCGCCTTGACTTGACCTCGAAAACGCGATATACTCAATCCGTCGGCGCTGAGGCGCGACAATAGAAGCAACACGGGATTAACACAAGAATAAAGGCGTTATTATGCAACTGACAAGACGCGATTTCCTACGCGCGTCCCTCGCGACGGCGGGAACGATCGTCGCAGCGAACGCGCCCTTTAAGGCGTTCGCTGCGCAAGAGAGCGGTAAAAAAAGATGGTTCAAGGGCAATCTGCATATGCACAACCAGTGGTCCGACGGCAACGCCATGCCGGAATTCCAGATCGACTGGTACAAATCGCACGGATACAACTTCGTATGTCCCTCAGACCACAATACCTTCCAAGCCGAAAATCTGCGTTTTAAATCATTTGGTTCCAACCCGAAGATCACGCCGGAAATCTCCAAAGCGTTTGAAGGCGAGACCTCGCTCTGGAAGCCGATGAGTTGCGAAGCCGTTACGAACAAACTCACCCAAGAGTTCGTCAAAGAAGCGCAAGATCGGTTCGGAGAGGACTCCGTTCAGATGCGGGAAGTCGGAGGTCTAACCTTCGTTAGAATGAAGACCTTTGACGAGCTCGCCGAACAATTCGAGGAGTCGGAAGAATTCCTCATGATACCCGGGTTTGAACAAACGGGCGGCGTCGTCGACAAACGCGCGGTTCACATGAATTTCATCGGCGTCCGCAAGACCTTCCCGTTCCCAAAGAATTACGAAGATCCGATCGCGCTCATGAGCGATACGTACGACCAAGGCGCCGAACTTTACGACGGAATAAATTACCTCTTTACGGCGAATCACCCGTTGTGGCGGTTCTACGACTGGAATCCAAGCGCGCTCATTCAGAATGCGAAGGTTCGCGTCTTCGAACTCTCGAACAATGGAATCCACGCGGACTTCAAACAGCATCCGGACGGATGGAAGCCGGAACAGTTCTGGGACGTCGTTAACGCATGGCGCGCTTCGCACGACCAGCAATTACTCCTCGCCATGGGCTCGGACGATCGCCACAACTACGCGACCCCGCCGAAAGCCTGGACGAGAGTGCGCGCCGAGAAACTAGATCAAGATTCGCTCATTAACGCTATTATGGCGGGCGATATGTACTGTTCAAACGGCCTCGATTTCGAAGACGTCAATTTCGACGGCAAGACTCTCGAAGTCAAAATCGACGTCCAAGAGGAAGGCGACTACCGTATCGAATTCTACGGCACGAAGAAGGACTACGATCCAACGTGCAAGACCTTTGAAACGCAAGAGGTCAAAGGCGTCTCGCCGCATCGCGTCGTTGAGACCTACTCCGATCAGATCGGCGTTCTGCTCGACAAGATCGAAGGCGTGGAAGGCTCCTACACGCTCAAGAGCGACGATCTCTACGTCCGCGCTAAGATCGTTAAGGCGGAAGACGACGGAAACCAAGATTGGCGTTCCAAGCCAGCAGCGTGGACGCAACCGTACCGAAGTTAGTTTAACTCTCCCAATTTTATCTTCAATGCGCGCGACGTCGTTCACTCCGGCGACGTCGCGCCTGTTCAATATACTATGACCCTCTACGAAGAAATCGTTTCGCGCAACGCCGCGCTCTCGCTCATCGGATTAGGATACGTCGGCGCCCCGATCGCCGTCGCCTTTGCGCAACGTGGGGTCGACGTCGTCGGTTTCGACGTCAACGCCGATAAGATCGCTCTCTACAAATCTGGAATCGATCCAACGCGCGAGGTCGGCGACGACGCGCTACACAACGTAAAACTGACCTTCACGTCAGATCCGAACGAACTGCGACGTGCGAAATTCCACGTCGTCGCCGTGCCGACCCCAGTCTACGACGACAAAAGACCCAATCTGGAGCCTGTGGAGTCCGCCTGCCGCATTTTAGGTAAAAATCTAACGCAAGGAAGCGTCGTCGTTCTGGAATCGACCGTCTACCCGGGCGTTACGGAAGAAGTCTGCGCGCCCATTCTGGAAGCGGAATCGGGACTCGTTTGCGGTCGCGATTTCAAAGTCGGTTACTCGCCGGAACGCATCAATCCAGGCGACAAAGAGCATCGACTCGCGTCGATCGTTAAGATCGTTTCGGGTATGGACGCGGAGACTTTGGAAACGGTTGCAAAAGTCTACGAGATTGTCGTGGACGCAGGCGTGCATCGCGCGCCGTCGATTAAGGTCGCCGAAGCGGCCAAG
>CADCOO010000363.1 GCA_902803085.1 uncultured Planctomycetota bacterium | reverse complement strand
TAATGAGGGTCAATTTCTTCGTCCGCTCCTGTAAAACCAAGCGAATCATATTCGTTATGAGCCGGAGCTCCATTTTCGTCAGTATGTTCTTCAACTTTATCCTCGAAGTATCTTTGAAAAGTAGGTCTCATGCCCGACGCAAGAGGCTTCTTAATGAGAATCTCGCCTGACCGTCCGTCATAAAACCAGACGGCGACGTCCCTCCCAAAAACAACATTGTTAGAGGCCGCGACAAAGCTCGACTGCCCCACTTTTCTGGGGTCAATCGTAAAAACGAGAAGAGCTCGTATATTGTCTTTTAAATCGCGTGCAACTTTCGTGGGTACGTTAAGTTGCAAAGTTGGATTGACATTCTTCTCAGCCAAAACGCCGTAAGAAGAGACTACGCTATCGAAAAAATTGCCTCTTACCTCACTTCGTGTATTAAACGTTAAAATACTGTTGCCCATTCCAACTCTATTAACCTGCAACGTCAACGTTGCCGTATCGGCGTTATAGCTGTACCCATACGTGTAAACTGGAGTCGCGATTCGCGACGACAATGAGATCTTACCGAGAATAGGTTTCTCTTTCAATTCGTGTAAGAGCTTGTCTTTTCGTCTCTCGAATTTGAGAGTCTCTTCATAGTCGCCCTTTTGGATATTCAGAAACGTTCTCAGCCGATTATAGAGCTTTACTATATCGCAACCTTTAAAATCTGGATCGACAAAAGTAACGGATTCGTCAAAAGGCGCGTTATTCTCCTGGACGTCATCTCCGAATAAATCTCCACCGTTCGTGTCCAAATCAACCTTAACGTCATAATCCTCGTCGTCGTCCGCACCAAAGTCGATCTTGGAGTCAATATCGTCTTCGTCGTCCGTCGGAAACAATCCTCGACGTTTAGAATTGTTTCCAGAATCGCGGTTCCGATTCTGCGTAGAAGAGTTGGCGTCAAGGTTACTATCCCTCTGCGCTCTCGTCTGTCGACGGGGCGCGTTATTCTCTGCGCTAAAAGAAAACACACCGTATGTCGTCAATCCCCATAAAGTTAGAACAAAAACAAGGCTCTTGACAAATCCCAGCAAACGTTTCCGATCCTGCGATCGTCCATTCTGCAACGCCGCAGTAGGAACAGTCGCGTCGCTACAATATCGCACTGGTTCGGGAGTCAGAAGTTTTGAGATCAACGAAACAATATCGCGCCTACAATACGCGTCGTCATGTTTTAGTATTTGTTCTTTCATTAACTTGCTCCGTCTGATCAGTTACTCCGTTTGGCCCTAGCTTTTCACTTTGGCATTAGTCGTACCAGGCGCCGACTTTCCGCTCTTTTCTCTCAATGATTTAGCGTTGCTTAACACGCTCTTCTTAATCACGTCCCCAGTCCGATTATCGTAGAACCAAACCTGAAGCCCCTTAACATAGACGCGAGAGCCGAGAACGAGGTCGGCAAATTCATTGAACGTCGAGCAAGGGTAATCTTGGTCGTCCGAACGATACCGCCCGAACGTGATATCGATCGGTGGGACAAGCTTGTCCGGTTCGAACTTTGCGTACGTTGAGTCGTCGATCGTAAAGAGGACGAGCGCGT
The DNA here is from genome assembly GCA_902803085.1 of uncultured Planctomycetota bacterium. Classification (GTDB taxonomy): domain Bacteria; phylum Planctomycetota; class Planctomycetia; order Pirellulales; family Thermoguttaceae; genus RUG369. Next base: position 1,510 of record CADCOO010000363.1, on the reverse strand, counting down.
CGACGTGCCCTCGCAGATCGCTCGCTTCGGACGGCGAGCACGGATACACAAAGAAGAGCCCTTCGAGTTCCAGTAATTCGTGATCGTTCGCGACGTAGCAGGAAACGCCGTCGACCGCGACGATATTCGGCATGTCGGATTCGGTCTTAATGAGGCAGGAGCCCCTACGCTGATTCTTCGCAAAGCTAGCGCCCTCTAAACGCCAGGTTAGCGCCTTCTTCTCGGCGTAGTATTCCTGCTCGATTTCAGATCGTCGACTCGATAGGACGTACGCGAACCAGTCGCCCGCTTTAGCGTCGCCGACAAGAGGTTCGTTCGCGAAATTATTCAGAAACTCGCGCCGACGCGTTCTGTACTCCGCCGCCGTTTCGTACTCGTTCTTATCGAGCGCGCTCCAAAACTGCGAGAGAAGCTTCGAAAGCTCGTTGAGATCGACCCCTTGATAATCTGGATCGATTTGAGTCACGGTAAGATCAAAATTCTCTACGGTTCCGTCGCGCGTTCTCGCGGAGGCGGAGTGTAAGTCGACTTCGACGCCCTCGTTCGCGACGAACGTCGGAAGCGCGCCCTTGTGAACAGGCGTCTTTAGAACGACTTCCCCCGTCTTCTCGTCGTAGAACCAGACTTCGACGTCCTTGCCGTAAACGCCTCGATACTGCGAAATGCTCGTTACGAATTCTTCCGTTGCGACATAGTTGGAAAGATACCTTTCCTTGCGGAAATCGATAGTAAAGACCATAAGAATTTTAATGCGATTTCGCAGTTCGCGCGCACGTTCCGGCGAAAGATTCAATCTGTATTCGCGCTCAACCTCACTGTCGCTCACGACGCCGTAACTATAGGTGCGACCGAGTTCGTCAAGATCGTGAACGTTAAGACCGTTAGACTGCCCCACAAGAGAGAAAAACTGAAAGAATAACGTCCTGGAATCGGCGTCGTACCCCTGTTCATAATACCGCTCCACATTGACGGCGACGCGCGACGTCGGCGTTATCGTTCCGAAAAAGAGTTCGAGCTGTTCGCTCTTTTTCAGTTCTTCGACTCGATTCTCAAACTCCTGCGTCGTTTCATACTCGTCCTTGCGAATTCTCAGAGTCGCAAGCGCTTCGTACAGCTTCTCGAAATCGCATCCTTGAAAACCGGGGGGCAGAACCTCTACGGTATCGTCAAACGGCGCGTTCCAATCTTTCTCTTCCGCAACCTCGATCTCGCTAGATTCGAGACCGTCGCTCGCATCCTCGTCGATTTCTTCGGAGTCCTCCGCCGCCTCGCTCGCGGAATCGTTGGCGACTGTCGCGAACTCGTCCGCCGTCTCCTCGCCCGCGTATTCCTCTTCGTCCTCCCAATCGCCGACGTCCGCCTGCGCCGACGCGACGCTCGGCTCCGCGTCGCGTACGTCATTCCCCGGGCGCGCGACGTAGACCGCCGTAATGACGGCGATCGTAAGAACGAGAACGCAACTAACGGCGACAATGATCAGCGCCGGCGATTTTACGTCTTTGGAGTCTTC
>CADCOO010000362.1 GCA_902803085.1 uncultured Planctomycetota bacterium | reverse complement strand
TGGAAGGAGAGGTCGAGCGCCTTTTCGCTATCGCGTAGGAAGTGGTTTGTCGCGTAGACTTTAGCGCGGTATTGCGAGTTCGGTTCGAGATTCGTTAACTCGACGCGCAAGCGTTCCGGGGTCGGAAGATTGAAATATTGCGCCCAGAAGTATTGGGTCGGTTCCTCGCGCCATTCGTTATTTTCAAGTCGTTCGAGTTTAAAGGCGTAGCTGTGCGGGAAGACGGGCGCGTTCGGAACGCCCTGCGGGGTTATATTGGCGCGATCGCATTTCGCCTGCTGGAATTCGCAGGTCGCGCCGTATTCGTTGACTTCGAGAAGCTTGATCTTGGCGTCTTGCGGCCAGACTGGTCTTGGCGACGTCTTATAGCGCTCGTCCGTATAGACGTAATCGTCGATCTTGCCCGCTTTGGCGACGTAATAGACGACGTCGTAGAAGCTCATCGAAACGAGATCGAAGCATTTGAGAATAAAGGAGTTGTCGCGCCGAATCTCTAGAATGTAGAATTGTCCGCAATCATGATTGTCCGCCGGGTAAGTATCGTACTTCCCCCCTTCGGCGCCGTGACAGAGATAGCTCAGCGTTCCTGTTCCAAACGCGGTGAATCGTCCTTGCCACGCGCATCTCGGATCGTTAATGGGGCAGTGCGTGTGTCCCGAGAAGTTGACGACGCGCGGATAGCGCTGCAACATTTCATAAAGGTCTTTAATTCCCCAGTTGTCGTATCCGCGTCCTCCATAGACGGTCTGATCGACCGGATGATGCTGGCATACGAAGACGGGTTTGTCAGGGTCGTCGTCGCACGCGACTTGGATCTGCTTTTCGAGCCATTTGAGAGAGTAGAGATAGTCGCCGTTCTTATTGTCGCCCGTCTCGGGTCCGGTCGTAATGAAATGGTATCCTCCCTTGAAGACGTAATGACCGTTTGGCCGGACTCCCAACGTTTCGTACCAGAACTCCTGACTGCCGCCGTAATGCTCATGATTTCCCATGCAGTGCATTTTGGACGTGCCGGGTCGGACCGCTTCGTCGACGACTTTCTTATAGAGCGAGAGCTCTTTTTCGGTTCCATGATTGGTCATATCGCCGACGACGACGAGCGCGTTGAACTTTTGATACTTTTGCGCGGCGGAATACTCGTACATATAGTTGATCGCGCGTTTAAGTCGCTCGACTTCGGGCGCGTCTGGCGAGCCGTTGAAGTGTATGTCGCTCATAACGCAGCATCGCAGAACGACGTCGTTCCCTTCTTCCTCCGCGCGCGCTTCGAGCGTTTTGAGCGCGGCGGTCGGTAGGCAGAAGGTCGTAAACGCGGCGAGCGTTCCCTTTTTCATGAAATTGCGACGCGACTGGCGCGCGTCGAACGTTGTTTCGAATTGACGATCGTTAGTCATGGTCTTCTCGTTTTCTTCTCGCTGAGTTAAAGGAATTCTTCTCCGAACGCGCGCGCGTTCCAACGCCATTGTATCGAATTGCTATGTTGACGGCAAGAGTCTGGGGCTCTTTGTTGAAAATATGTTGGACGGCGGATTTCACATTTTGGGGCGGCGCCTCTTGCTTTTTCCGCCCTTTTAGCGTAAGATACTTCTAAAGCGCGTCCCATTGACCACGCGACGCAACGAAAGGAGTGAACCATGAGTTTTCCCGACAATTTCCCGGTTAATCGCAAGGCGAAAGACAGCGTCTTTACTGATTTGTTTTCCGATCCGGAGTATGTGTTGGCGCTCTACCGCTGTCTTTACCCCGAGGATACGACTGCGGCAGTTGCCGATATCCAGAATTTGACGGTTAGAAACTCGTTGGTCGATACGATCTATAACGATCTTGCCTTCAGCGTCGGCAACAGGCTGATCGCGCTTGTCGAAGCGCAGTCGACCTGGTCAAATAATATCGTCCTTCGCGAATTCCTGTATTTGGGTCCGGTTGTCCAACGCTTTCTGGCGAGCCGCGGAATCAGCGTTCATCGTAACAAGCTGATTGAATTGCCGAGGATTGACCTGTACGTGCTCTACACAGGCGAGCAGGGTTCGTATCCGCCGAGTCTTACGATGACGCAACGGCATTTTCATAACGACCCGTGCGGGGTCGAGGTCACGGTTCACGTTCTTCGGGACGGTCAGCCAGGCGATATTATTTACCAGTACGTCGGATTTACGCGCGTTTTTAACGAACAGACGCGACTGCACAAGGATAATAAAGCTCTAGCGATTCAAGAGACGATCCGCGTCTGCCGCGATCGCAATCTGCTAGCAGAATATATGAAAACACGGGAGGTTGAATTGATGGACTTATTAGACAGTCAGTTTGATTACGAGTTGGCGATCGCCAATTGGCGCGAGGAAGAACGCGAACAGGGTATCGAACGGGGCGTTGAGCGGCAGTCGATCGACACGGCTAAGAAAATGCTTGCTCGCGGGTATGATTATGATGAGATTGTGGAGCTCACCGGACTCAGTCTTGAGCGCGTGAGGGAGCTAGCGAGCAGCGAACGAGGCGAGTAGTTTTCTTCACATTTGATTCTTTCCATTGGTACAAAACAGGGAACGAGGAGTAGATTTTTCTCGTTCCCTGTTTCCGTAGGATGCTAAGCAGTGGGGATGAAAACCCGTCCTGCCGCATGGTTGCGCGCGCTTGTCAAAGAGGCTTACCTTGTTTTGGCAAGATTGGCAACTTGGGTTGGCGTGAGCGGCCAGCTGAAGAGTTGCGCTTTTGCGACGCGACCGGTAAAGAAGTCGGAACCCTTGCCTCCAGGCGCGATATCGGCGCCGCAGCAGAAGGCTTGAACGACGGAGTCGGTCGGATGAACAAGGTTGCCTTTGGCGGCGACTCTCGCCGCTTCTTTTCCGTCGAGGTAGAGAATAACGTTTTCGCCGTCGAAGACGCCGCATGCGTCGACGTAACGATCGAATTCGACGGGAGCTTCCGCAGTCTTGTAGACGCCGTTGACGGACGCCCAGAATGCGACGACGCGCTTTTCATAGTTCACGCTAATTTCAATTCCGCGCAGTTCCGTATTGCCGAAGACGGCGCCGACGGCGCTCTTGCGGTCGCCGTTCGCCTTAAAGATCGTGCGAATCGAAGCGCGCCGCAGTTTTCGATAGGTCTCGGCGTCGCATTGAATCTTGTAATGCTCGCCCTTGCCGGAAAATTCGGCGACTTCGCGTCCGGCGAGTTCGTCGTCTTTGACAATTTTCGGTTCTCCGATCGTTTCGATCGTCTTCTGTGATTTGAGACTGTTGACGGGCGTATTAACGAGCTTACCGGACGCGACGGCGAGCGCGAGGACGTTCGCGTCGGGAGTCGCGGCGTTGCGATCGACGGTTTCGTTCGGGTCCGCCTTCGTCTGGAATTCGACGTCGAGCGCCTTTTCGCTGTCGCGTAGGAAGTGGTTGGTCGCGTAGACTTTCGCGCGATATTGCGTATTGGGCTCGAGATTTGTCACGTCGACGCGCAGTCGTTCCGGGGTCGGCAGGTGGAAATACTGCGACCAGAAGTATTGGGTCGGTTCCTCGCGCCATTCGCCCTTCTCGAATCGTTCAAGTTTGAAGGCGTAGCTGTGCGGTAAGACGGGATCGTTCGGCGCGCAGGGCGTTATGGACGCGCGATCGTAGCGCGCCTGAGGGAACTCGCAAATTGCGCCGTACTCGTAGGTCTCAACGACGTCAATTTTGGCGTTCTCGGACCATACGGGCTTTGTCGAAGTCGTATAGCGCGCGTCGGTGTAGACGTATTCGTTAATTTTGCCCGGCTTTGCCACGTAATAGACGACGTCGAAGAAACTATTCGTTATGAGATCGTACGGTTTAAGCGTTACGGAGTTGTCGCGACGGACCTCCATGACGTAGAATTGTCCGCAGTTGCCGCTTCCCGCTGGGTACATTTCATACTTGCCGCCCTCGCCGCCGTGACAGAGATAACTTAGCGTGCCCGTTCCGAACGCCGAGAAACAGCCCTGCCACGCGCATCGCGGATCGTTAATAGGGTAGTGAGTGTGTCCGGAGAAGTCGATAACTGTCGGATGGCGTTGCAGGGCTTCGTAGAGATCTTCGAGTCCCCAGTCGTCGCGTCCGCGTCCGCCGTACACGGTCGGGGAGACGGGATAATGCTGGAAGACGAAGACGGGCTTTTCGGGATCGGCGGCGCACGCGGCGTCGAGTTCCTTCTCGAACCATTCGAGCGCGTACATGTAGTCTCCGTCCGCCATCGTGCCCTTTTCCGGGGAGACGGCGATGAACTGGTACCCGTTGACCTCGTAGCGCGCGTTTGGCTCGAGCCCGAACTTCTCCTTCCAGAACGCCTGATTTCCTCCGTAGAATTCATGATTGCCCATGCAGAGTAGCTTGCGCGTGCCGGGGCGAATCGCTTCGTCCATCGTGTTTTTGAATAGAGTGAGCTCGGCGTCGTTTCCATGATCGGACATATCGCCGACGACGACGAGCGCGTCGAAACTCTTGTACTTCTGATCGGCGGAATAATCGTACATGAACTTCACCGCGCGCTGAAATCGTCCGACCTCCGCCGCGTCTTTCGACGCTTTAAAGTGCACGTCGCTCATGACGCAGCATCGAAGGACGACGTCGTTCCCGTCCTCGTCGGCGCGCGCCTCGATCGTTCTAAAGGCGGCGGCGGGCAGGCACGCCGTAGCAAACGCGGCAAACGCGCCCCTTTTCATGAAATTACGACGCGACTCGAGCGCGGCGCTCGAATTTACGGATCGGCGATTATTGGTCATTCTTTCTCCTCATGTCGTTGTTAAAGTGAAAACGTTGCCGTTATACAGACCAGCGCTTATTGCGCGGGAACAATGGGCGTTTGAGCGCCGCCGAGCGCGAGCGCGGCGTCGATTTCCGCCTGGGCGTAGCCTAACGGCGAGAATTGGGGATCGTTTAATAAGACGTCCGGCGAATGAATCGTTAGTAGTACTCCAATCGTTCGAACGCGTTCTTCTTTGCGTCCTTCCGAATATCCTTCTGCATATCCTTCTGCATATCCTTTTTCTTTCCCCTTTTGAAAGATTTCTTCTATAACGCCGCCCATTTTCATAATTCCTTTCCCGGTTCTTTTGCAACGCATCGAGCGTTTGCGTAGCGAATCAAAATGCATTTTTCTCGGATCTGGCGCTCGAATAGTGGCAAACAGAATTATTGTACGGGAACGACGGGCGTTTGAGCGCCGCCTAGGGCGAGCGCGGCGTCGATTTCCGCCTGGGTGTAGCCTAGCGGCGAAAATTGGGGATCGTTTAATAAGACGTCCGGCGAATGAGTCGTTAGTAGTACTCCAATCGTTCGAACGCGTTCTTCTTCGCGTCCTTCCACATGTCCTTTTTCTTTCCCCTTTTGGAAGATTTCTTCTATAACGCCGCCCATTTTCATAATTCCTTTCCTGGTTCTTTTGCAACGCATCGAGCGTTTGCGTAGCGA
>CADCOO010000361.1 GCA_902803085.1 uncultured Planctomycetota bacterium | reverse complement strand
CCCGTTTCGCCCCGGCTGAAGCCGGAGCCCGCGCGGACCTACGCGCTGCGCCGTCTCCAGACGCTTGAAATAATGAGCGCCGACGATCGCGCGTTGATTATCTGGAGAGACGCGATCGTCGGCGAGGAGGTTAGGGGGAGAGTAAGTTAGACGTCGCGCGATTACGGCGCTTCCGCTGCAACGACGTCTTGCGGCTCGACGAGCGCTTCCGCGCGCGGCGCGGTTTCGAGCGCGTCGAAACGACCATTGATGAACGCGATGAAACGTTCAGTATCGTAAGGGCGTAGGACGACGGCGTCCGGTTTGACTCTAACGGCGCTTTCCGCTTCGTCGGTTAAGCGATGCAAACCTTGATGGATTCCGTCGAGCAATTCGACGCTTTTATCGGTAAAGACGAGGTCTGCATGGCCTGGCTCCGAGACGACTTGCGTCGCCGCCATTCGGAGAAGGTCGTTCATCGTCAGGACTTGCGAACTTCTAATGAAATTATTGAAGAGTCTCATTGGAGTCGCGCCGGCAACGCGAACCGATCCGTCTTGCGAGGCGTTGAGCCAGATGAATTCGTTCGTTTTCAGGTCGATTGCGAACAAGTAGGCGAAGCTTGTATTGGCGTCGATTAGAAACGACGTCTGCACCGTCTTCGGCTCATAAACCTCGCCGGAATCGAGGGCGTCCCGATACATGAATCCCGCCTTGCAGAAACAACTCTTGAAGCCGGCTCCGTTTGTAAAGACGTTGTTACAGAAGAGCAAGTAGCGGAATTTCGGACGCTTGTCACGCAGAACGTCGAGGTCGACGTCAAAGTATTCCGAACCTCCATAATATCCGCGCGTCTCGTCCCCAGAGAAGACGGCGACGTCCGACTGTCGTTGCCACATCGTTCGCCATGAGAACTCTTCTAACTTACGACCTTGGTCGTCGAGTCCGAAGAAGCTCAAGTCGATATCGTTAACCTTCTCCCAGTAGGTAAAAGCGCGAATCTTTTTACCTGGCATTATCGGGATTCTCGTCCCTTGCGGCAGAACCCCGAAACCTCCACTCGCGGTCGCTTCCTGGAGCGGCAACGCGACGCGTCCGGCGTTGGGATCGATGTATACGGTTCCGAGTTTCTTCTCAAGCGCAGAGTTTAGCGCGTCGACGAGGAGCGCGGAGATTGTGCGACGCTCGTCGTCAGACAGGGAAGTTTTTCGCCGTTGAACTTCTTTTTTGGTTTCCTCGTGAACTCGAAGGAGATTAAACTTCGAGAAGGTAAAGACGCGCCGGTCTTGTTGTGGCGCCGTGCGTTTGCTGAGATTATGAACCGCAAGCTGCAGCAGTAAGAACAAATTGGTCGAGCGAAGGCGCGAGGCTATGTCGAGAATAATCGATTCGTCGCCGCCGCTTCGACTAACGATATAATCCATTCGACGGACAAGCGCGCCGACGCCTTTGCTTTTCACGAGCGCGGCGATCGCATCGTGAAGCTTGCCAGCCTTCATGAGCTTTTCAAACTCCGCGTACGCCGATTTATTACCGCGTCCTCGCATGAGCTTGAGAAAGCGTTTGGCTTCTTTCGTCTTGGCGCGGTAGTGAATATGGTGTAGCAAACCTTGCCAACTCTTCTTTTTTTCGAAGCAGTCGCGAATATTGACGTCGCCGCGTTCGAAGAAGGCGTCGATGAGCCCCGATATTCGACGACGAGTAGCGTTCCCCAGCGTCAGGCGTTTGATCGAATTCCGATAATACCCGTGGTGATTGATAATTTCGACGATTCGAATAACGTCGGCGAGCGTCAAGAATTTCAACAGATTAGCGTCTTCCGTCCAAATCCATAACTTGGCCGCCGTATCTTTCGACGCGCACGTTTCAACGTCGAGTCCATAGGTCCTAATATATTCCACAACGACATTAAAGAGCGTTTCGCTCAGCGGGCGCGAGCTTGCCAACGCGTTCGCGACGTATTGCCGGAGTTCTGCGACGGCGGTTTCTTCCGTTAGAATTCTGAACTCTTTGCACGGCGGCGCGTCTTCTTCGAACGCGATTCGCTCAAAGTCGCCCTCGAAGATCGAATGACCCGCAGGTCCGTCGAAGTCGTTTAGTCCGTACGTTAGCGCGTAATGAACGAGTTGGTCGAAGAGCAACTGATTCGGCGTTAGTTCGCGCACGGAGTTTGGAAACCCGCGATAGAACGGCTCCGGCACGTCGCGCCCCATCTCGTCTTGCGCGAACTGTAAGAGTTCAATGGACGCCAGGTTGCGCCCGGCGGTTATTTTTATATTGAGTAGATTGGCGAATGCAAAGAGCGCGTTAAAACACCGTTCGGCGCGTTCTTCTTCGCGGAGCTCTTCGTCCGACGCGCCGTTTCTATTAACGTCGACGCGCCTCGTTTGGAATTCTTCCTCGTCCGGAGGCGCGTGTTTCACGAAGATGATTCTTTTGCTTTCGAGATTATTGGGCTGTTCCAGCGTCAAACGGGAACCTTCGCTAACCAGGACGTGTTTGGTAAAGAGAAACTTCTTGAATAAGTCGTTCATATTTTTCTCTATTG
>CADCOO010000360.1 GCA_902803085.1 uncultured Planctomycetota bacterium | reverse complement strand
GGGTTCCAGCGTCCTAACGCATGCGCCTTCGTTTATCGTCAGCATTTCTAACCCGGCAAGCGACCAACGTGAGCGAATCTTCACCAACCGCGCGGTAGCGCGAATAGGGGTCCAGCGTCCTAACGCAGACGCCTTCGTTTGCCCTCGGCCGTTCAAACACGGCAAGCGACCAACGGGAGCGATTATTTACCAACCGCGCGGTAGCGCGAATAGGGTTCCAGCGTCCTAACGCATGCGCCTTCGTTTATCGTCAGCATTTCTAACCCGGCAAGCGACCAACGGGAGCGAATCTTCACCAACCGCGCGGTAGCGCGAATAGGGATCCAGCGTCCTAACGCATGCGCCTTCGTTTATCGTCAGCATTTCTAACGCGGCAAGCGACCAACGGGAGCGAATCTTCACCAACCGCGCGGTAGCGCGAACCGCCCGTCCGGCTCGGACCGCCAGTTTTTGGCTTGGGAATCGAAGGGGACGACGCGTCCGGCGCAGGATTCGACAATACGTCCGGCGAGCGCGGAATCGAAACGCGCAATGACGTCGAAATCGCGTTGCGTAGTAATAACGAGCGGCTTCCTAGCGTCGTAGCGCGCCCAGATTAATTCGAGGAGCGTTTCCTTGTAGTCGGAGTAGTTAAAGGCTTTTTCCGACGGGATTATTTTAAAGAGATCGTCGATTACGACGAGTTCGGCGTCGAGATATTCGTCGAACGCGCGTTCGAAGTCCTCGTTTCGTTTGCGCAGCGCGCCGAACCTACGCACGAGATCGAATGCGTTATAGAAGCGCGCGCGGGTCTGATAGCGATCGATGAGCGCGCATACGAGCCAGATCGCCTGCGTCGTCTTCCCGGCGCCCGGCTTGCCGATATAGAGCAGCCAATTATTACCGCGTTTAATTTGAGGAAAGGAATCGGCGTAGTCGCGGGTGGCGCGGCATACGTTAATTTCGTTCGACGCGCGTCGCGGAATTCCGGACCGCAGATAGAGAGTTCGCCTATGCGAGTTGCGCAGTTCATTGCAGGCGTCGCACGGTCGCACAAGCACGCGGCCGGCGGACGTTCGTTCGGCGACGAACCCGGTCCCGTCGCATTTCTGACAAGTTTCCGAGCGTCCTCGATCGTCAATTCGTTTCGTTTCCATTTTGACGTCCTCCTGGTTCGTCGATATATCGTTAATTCCTAGTCCAATTCCATCCCATTTTCTCGCCGTACTCGATCATCTCCTTAGCGGATTCGTCGAGCGTTTCCTTTTCTTCCTTCTTCTGTTCCGCGAGCGCTTCAGCGTCCGAAAGGAGACGTTGCATATTCTTCGACTTGACCGCGTCTCTGAACTGCCAAGCGAACTTCTTATCGCGCCGCGCTTGCACAAAGGCGTCGCGATAGTCCTGATCCGTATAGAATTGCGACGAATTTCTAAAATTGAGCCATGTAATTTCGTCGGGCATTGTATTGCGCATTGTGCGGCGCGTTCCCTTAAAGACGTCGTTCCACGTTTCTTTGATCCTATTGAAGCGTTCCGCAATCGCCGTCTGACTGGCGTCGGCGCGTTCGTCGCGCGGGTTGGTCGCGGGGAAGAGCGAGTTCGAGTTCGGGGCGACTTCGCCGTACGTCGTTTCCGGCAGGCGCGCGCGTTCCTCCTTTGACTTTTCTTCGCCGTTTGCGTTTCCGTTCGTCGTCGCGTTTATTTCGGTCGGGCGCTCATCGGTCTGAGCCGCTTCGCGTCGTTCCCGACGGGTTTGCGCGGCTCTTCTAGCGGCTGCGCAGCGATTGGCGTGAATCAGCGCCTGTCGTTCGCGTTCGAGCGCTTCCGGGGACCGCGCGTAGACGTCTTCGATAGAATCTCCTTCGATAATAAAGAGACCGAAATCTTCGACGATCGATTTAATGAGACTTTTTTCGTCGCGAATATCGAAAGCGAGGTCGTCGAGATCATAGCGCAATTTTTTTTCGGGCGCGGACGCGCATAGTTCGACGATACGGGAATAGATTCCGTAGCCGCGCATTCCATGAAGTCGACGCAGACGAATGGCGCCGTTGAATCGTTCGTTCATTTCTTATATCTCCTGGCGCGTTCGCCGTAGAATTCCGGATTGCGCGTAACGACGGATCGTTCGAGCGGGGTAATTTCGAGAATAGCAAAAGGCTTTTCCGCGGGCTCGCCTTTATAAGCGACGAGTTTGCAGACGCGCGAGTCGTCTTGCCATAATCCTGCGCGCGTAACGGCGTCGAGCGCCGCTTTGAAGAAGTTGTCGAGATCGCGCGGTCGCCTATCGGGGGGGTATACGGTTAATTCGACGGCGTAGGCGTTAGCGTTTCCAATTTCTCTCGCGCCTGGCGCAAGTCTAATTTCAGCGGCGACGAGCGCGAGAAAGGACCGATACTCTTTGGAGAGGTAGGTTCGCTTTCCAGTTCGCGCCCAGAGGTGATTGACGGTGGGCGGAAATGGGATTTTTAATCTCAACGTCTTCATCGTTCGG
>CADCOO010000359.1 GCA_902803085.1 uncultured Planctomycetota bacterium | reverse complement strand
TCGTCGACGTTCTCCCTCGCGGCGCTCGCGACGTCGCGCAACGCGTCGAGGGAATATCCGCGCGCGTACGCCGGATTGAGAATCGGCGCGTACCCCAGTTCCGGACGCGACTCGATAAAGAGGACGAAGAGCATGCGGTACATATAGCGGAGACATTCGAGGGTCAGCTCGCCGGCGTCGACTTCGCTCGGCGACTTTCCGCGCGTCGCTAGATCGTAGAGAACCTCGTTCCCAAGAAGCTCGACCGACTCGCGCAACGCGTACTTGAGATCCTCCGAGACGCCCGCCGCGTGCTTCTGCGAATTGGCGTCCAACTCGTCGAGCAACGGCGTTCCCTCCTTCGGCGCCAGACTCTCGTAATGCAGAAGAACCGCGACCGCCTGGAACGTCGACTCCTCGTTGCGACCGAAGATTTCGTCGAGTTCGAACTGCAAATACCGCTTCTCGTTCCACTTGCGGCGATCCAACAGCGCGATCTGACTCGTTCCGATCAGTAGGAGAAAGCGCGGCGGCTCCGTAAGCTCGAAAAAGATTCGCGTCGCCAGCTCCTCCGCGTCGCACGACGGCGACTCGACGCCAGCGTCTTCCGGCGCCCGACCGTCTACGACCGCGCTCTCCAGAATATCCGCGTCCTCCGAATCGTCCGCGACTAAAAGCGCCCAAATTTGCGGCGCGCCCGACGCGCGACAATATTCCCGATAGACCGGAACGACCGTCTGCTCCGCGTCCGGAAGCTCCGCCGTTCGCGCGTCCCCAGGCGCGTATCCCAACGCCGTCAAAACCGCGTTCGCAAACTCGCAACGCTCCTCGCGCGTCCGCGCGCCGCGCGAACGCAACGCGTTAAAGAGCCGCGCGCAAGCGCGCAAGCGCGACCAAGGCGTTCGCTCCGAACTCTCCTGCGCCTCCGCGCGCCAGCGCTTCAGAACCTCAGCCGCGTTCTCCTCAAAGATCGCGCTCAAATAGTGGTTCGTGTAATATTCGTTCCGGTTCGTTACCCCTGTTAAATCCATGCTCATTCTTCCGCCCCCGTGAGAACCGCAACCACCTTAATCTGCGCGTTATTCTGAATCGTATACGTCTCGTTCGCCCACAGAACGAATTTATCGAAAAGACGATCGATCATTCGCTCATGCTCGCTCTTCTTCGCTTCCGTCTCAAAGAGCGTTCGCTGATAATTCTTATGCTTCTCCGCAAGCTCCGTTAGTTTCTGCAATTCCTCGTCGAGCTTCGCCTGCATGACCTTATTCGTCGCCTCGTAACGCTCGCTCATAAAAGCGCGCGCGCGTTCCACCGCGTCCGGCAAGAGCGACTGCGCGCTCGTACGACGCGAATCCGAGACCGCGCCCGCGTTCGCCTGCTTCTCACGCAACTTCCCGCGCTTAACAACCTCGCTCATTGTAAGCGCGCCCTGATACGCGCCGCCCCGATACGCCAGACCGAACTGCTCGTCCACAATCGGCGTCGAACGCTTATTCGGTATCATCCCCGAGCAGATAAAGATCGTCTCGTCCGGGTCGAGGCCCTGTTGCAAGCCCAAGATCGGCGCCTCGCCTCGTTTAAAGAGGAGCGCGCACTTCTCGTTCAACCACCCGAAAATCGGATGCAACGACCAGAGATAATGAATCGCCGGCCACGAGCCGTCCTCCGCGCTCTTGCTCATACTGCGCCGTATCTCCTTCATAACGAAATCCTTATCGTCCGAGAGCTTTAACGACTTTCCTTGAGGCCTCGCCTCTTCCGGTAGGAGCGCGTCGAATCGCGCCCGCATTCCCGCGTTCACGCTCGCTTCCACGCCCGAGACCGCCTGCAGATTATGCGCCGTAAACGCGTCGTCGCACAATGCGCCCGGATGATCGGAACTGCTCAGATAGTCCGCCGCGCGGCGCAGGTAGTCGGCGTCCGTAAAGAGCGTCGCGCGCTCCTTGACGTCGCGGGGCGCCGCGTTCGCCGCTTCGTCCGTCGCGTCCGCAAACATCGCCTCGAACGGATCGAGCTCCGCCTCGCTCGAGTCCAACGCTTCTTCGAACGCAGTCTCGTCCGCGCCCGACTCGATCGCCTCCGCTACGACTAACTCCTCGCCCTCAATATTGAACTTCCCCATAAGAAGCGCGGGATCCCCGATATTTTTAAGCGCCTCCTGCTCCTTCTGAACGAGAATCTCAAAAATCCGCATATCGCCGCGTATCCGCTTATTCTCGCACTCGACGAGCATATAGCGAATATCCGGTCGTTCGCTCTGTCCGTAGCGGTCGACGCGCCCGTTGCGCTGCTGAAAAACCATGAGGGACCACGGCACGTCGAAGTGGATCAGACGGTGGCACAAATAATGGAGATTTAAACCTTCCGAAGCGACGTCCGACGCGATCAGAACGCGAACCGGCGACTCGTCCCGTCCGAATTCCTCGACGATCTTCTGCTGATCCACGTCGGAATCCGCGCCCGAGATCGTGCGAATCTGCGCCTCCGTCATTTTCAAATCTCTGCGCAACGTCTCCGCGAGGAATTTCATCGTCTCGATTCGCTCCGTAAAGATTACGACCCGATCGTTTTTCGCCTTCGGATTCCAGCCGTACTCTTTGTCGGCGAGCAATTCCAATAAGCGCTGGTAACGGGAAAAACGCTCCGGAGTAATTTCAAGAAGCGCCGCGTGAAACGCCTCCAGCGCGTTGATATCGTACGCCGCGTTCTCGTCCGCCGCGCCCTTCTTCGCCTTCTCCGCCACGCGCGCGCGCAACTTCTTAACGCGCTCCTCAATACTTTTAACGCACGCCGCAGGACTCGAAAAGAGCGCCTTCTCCAGCGTCGTCTTAAAGAGCATGCCGCCCCCGACCGCGCTCGATCGATCCGCGTCCATGCGCAACTTCATCGCCGTAAAGACGTCGAACGCCGCTTCTTCCTCCGACGTCGCTCGACTGCGAGCCAGCTCAACGCGACGCTCCAAAAAGGCGCCCGACGCTTGATCTTTCACGTCCTTCTTAAAGCGACGCACGCACAAGCCGCGAATATCCTCTTTCGTGTAGTTCGTCGGGTTCGCGATCGCGGTCGGGTCGAGCATGTTCATGAGGGACGCGAAACTTCGCGCGCGCCCGTCGTGCGGGGTCGCGGAAAGCATAATCATGGCGTCGGAACGATCGGCGAGGAGCTTGGCGAGCCGCGCGCGTTGCGCCTGGCGCGCGCCGCGTTCGGCGACGTTCTGCGCCTCGTCGATTACAATGACGTCCCAGTAGGAGTTCTCCAAATGCACGCGATATTCCAGGTCGCGTTTGAGCGTGTCGATCGAAACGATCGTCTTGTCGTAGTAGGAAAACGGATTGTAGTTCGTCGGCAACTGCGCGCGTATATCGCGGATCTTCTTCGAGTCGAGGCGCACGAGCGGAATCGTAAAGCGCGTCCACATTTCCCGCTGGAACTGCGCCGTCATGCTCTTCGTCGTTACGACCAAAATGCGCCGCCCCTTGCCCCGCGCGATCAATTCGCTAAGCAGGACGCCCGCCTCAAGCGTCTTGCCGAGCCCGACCGCGTCCGCTATCAGAATGCGCTGTCTCGGACGACTCAACGCGATTCGCGCCGGTTCCAACTGGTACGGTAGATAGTCCATCGCCGCGCGCGCTCCGATTCCAAGCGCTGGATCGGTCGGAATCTGACGCCGCCATTGACTCTCCAAATACAGGAGCGAACGCGTGAAATTCGACGAAGCGTCCGGAACAAGGCGCGTCTCGCTCGGATTCACAACCTCGATTCCCTCGAGATCCGTTAGAAAAATCGCGTCCCGATCCTTGACGAGCGGAGAAACGCCCGCGCAATAGAGCGCCTCGTTCCCCAATTGATTCCGCTCGACCTTCTTAATCGTCCATTCCTCGTCCCGAACGACGATTCGCATACCCGGCGCGTAGTTCGTCATTGTCCTATGCTCCCGATTGTACTTCGTATGATCCATTCTTTGCGATTTGCGCCGCGACGACGGACAGGCGGCTTGCGCGACGCAATCTTACCTAGTATAATACGAGAACCGGTCGATCGCCAGACCCCGCCAAAAGAAATAATTCGTCAAATCCTTCATGGAGAAGACCGTCATGCCACGCCAATCTACCTCGATAATCGTCGTAATATTCGCTCTCATATGCGCTTTTAACGCATTCGCTCAAGAAGTCGAACTACCGGGCGAGGGAACTCTCGCGTCTCCCTATCTCATCGCCAACTCCGACCAATTGCGAATGATTGAAAAAGCGCCGAACGCATACTATAGACTCGACGCCAATATCAAGCTCGATTCGCCCTGGACGCCGCTCTGCCGCGAAACGCCCTTTACCGGATCCTTCGACGGCGCAGGGCTCGAAATTTCCGGACTCGACGTCGCGCCCGACGCGGCGGACGGAACCCTCGGGCTCTTCGCGCAGATCGCCGATCCCGGTCGCGTTAGCGATTTCGAGCTCAAGGGTCGCGTGCGCGTCGGCCAGAAGTCGCGTTGCGCCGGGGGCGTCGTTGGAACGCTAAGGGGCGGCCTCGTTTCCGAAGCGACGGTCGACGTCGAAATTCAGATCGACGGCGCGACGCCGGAGGACGTAGCGATCGGCGGAATTGCGGGCGAGAGTTTCGG
>CADCOO010000358.1 GCA_902803085.1 uncultured Planctomycetota bacterium | reverse complement strand
TTTCGTAATCGTCGGATTGGTAAGTGTCGCAACGCCGCCCTTGACGAGCAATGCGATTTCTTCAGAGTCTTCGCTTGAATACGACTGATCCTTAGTCGCAACGTCGGCGTCGTAAGTCGTCGCGCCGCGATATTCAATATTGCGCGCCTCCCTGCCGGGTTCGCCCCCCCGTCTGCCGCTAAATTCTCCCCTCGGCGGTTGCGCGATTACATTTTGCGATGCGAGCGCGATAATAACCGCAGAAACAAGCGTTATGTGATTCTTCTTCATGGTTGTTCTCCCTATGTCGTAACGCGGCGTTTCTATCCTGCGCCTATTGGATCGTCGAGCGTTCGTTTGCTTGACGGGGTATTAAACCGCGACGATCGCGCAAAGTTTCTCAGAAAATATTTTTTCGCGTTTTGTCGCTCATCGCCGTCGGGGTTCTTTCTTTGATCGCAAAAAGCCTTATAATGTAGATGGGAGCGCGGTAGACGCGACGGGCGCGCTCCACAGTATAACGCGCGTTGCGAAGCCAGGCATTACAAGGAACGAACCGGAATGTCCGAGAAGAAATACGATATTGGTTTGATGGGCTTAGCCGTCATGGGACAGAATCTCGTTTTGAACATGGTCGATCACGGCTTCGACGTCGCGGTCTTTAATCGGACGACGAGCAAGGTCGACGACTTCCTCGCGACGGAGGAAGCGCGTTCGAAGGGCGATAAGCTGACCGGCGCGCACTCGCTGGCGGAGCTCGTTTCGAAACTGAAATCGCCGCGCAAGATCATGCTCATGATCAAATCGAAGGACGCAGTTCCCGCGCCGGAGCTCGCGCTGTACCCTGACGCGGCGGCGGTCGACGCGGTGATCGCCGAGCTGATTCCCCTTCTTGACAAAGGCGACGTCATAATCGACGGCGGTAATACGCAGTTCAAGGACACGGAACGTCGCACGAAGTATCTGGCGAATCTTGGCATTCGCTATATCGGCACGGGCGTTTCCGGTGGCGAAGAGGGCGCTCGACGCGGTCCGAGCATGATGCCCGGCGGCGATCCGGAAGCGTGGCCGCTCGTAAAGCCCATCTTCCAGGCGATATCCGCAAAGGTCGGCCCGAATAAAGACGTCCCCTGCTGCGACTGGATCGGCGCGCGCGGGGCTGGACATTACGTCAAGATGGTGCACAACGGGGTCGAGTACGGCGATATGCAGCTGATTAGCGACGCGTACTGGATTCTGAAGAACGCGCTCGGACTTTCGAACGCGGACCTTTATAAGATTTTCGCCGAATGGAACGAGACGGAGCTCGACAGTTACCTGATCGAGATCACGCGCGATATCTTTACGGTCGAGGATCCAGAGTCTGACGGCGAGCTTGTCGATAAGATTCTGGACGCGGCTGGCGCGAAGGGGACCGGCAAGTGGATGAGTCAGTTGGCGCTCGATCTTGGCGTTCCGAGCACGCTGGTAACGGAAGCGGTCTACGCGCGCGCGATCTCGTCGATGAAGAGTCAGCGCGTGAACGCAAGCGCCGTGCTGTCCGGTCCGGTCGGGGCGAAGTATCAGGGCGACAAGGCGGAATTTATCGCGCAGGTCAAGCAGGCGTTGTACGCGTCGAAGATCTGTAGCTACGCGCAAGGGTTCGTGCAGATGCAGGCGGCTGCGAAGGAGTACGACTGGAGCCTCGATTGCGGTAAGATAGCGCTCCTCTGGCGCGGCGGCTGCATCATTCGCGCGGTCTTCCTCGAACGCATTAAGGAAGCCTTCGACAAAAACCCGAATCTCGAGAACCTCCTCCTCGATCCGTACTTCAAAAACGCGGTCGAGTCCGCACAACCGGCATGGCGCAACGTCGTTAAGACGGCGGTCGAACTCGGTATTCCGACGCCCGGCTTTACGACGGCGCTCACTTACTTCGACTCCTATCGTTCGGCGAACCTGCCCGCGAACCTGATTCAGGCGCAACGCGACTACTTCGGCGCGCACACCTACTTCCGGGTCGACAAGCCTGGCGAAGGTCCGTTCCACACCGATTGGATTAACGTTAAGAAGTCGTAAGCGTCGCTTGTTTTAATAATGAACTTTAGAGCGCCGTCGATCGAATCGAATTTGACCGACGGCGCATTGTCGCTATTCGCTGGAGACTGCGGTCATGACGTCAAATAGAATTCGTCTTATCATTTATGTCGCCTTGATTGCAACGCTTGGCGGTTCTGCGCGCGCGCTGTGCGAAACGACGGAGTTTCCCGTCGCACGCGATCTCTGGGTCTCGTCGGCGGGGGGTGAAGAACACGGCAATAACGGCGGCGCTCCTCGTCTGAAACTCAAAGGCTATCAAGAATTTTCGCTTCTTGACTTCGATCTTGATTCTTTGCGAGGCAAGAAGATCAAGAGCGCGAGATTGCTCGTTACGTTGGCGGGCGAGGAACGACTCTATCGTACTGCAGTCGGCACGATATCCGAAGAGTGGACGGAGGGAACGGGCGCGAACTATGAGCGCCAGGACGGTTCTTCCTCATTCGCGATGCGCGCGGAACCGGACGTTCCTTGGTTTACGTCGTCAGACTTTCTCAACGCGCGCGGGGAATACAGCGATTTAACGAGCGTAATCTTCAGCGAAGGAGGTTCGATCTGGTCGCACGCCGACGTTGCGAAGCCGTCGGAAGGTCGGCAAATGATCGAAGTCGCGCCAGAGATTGTGACGTCGCGGCTCTATGGTTTCTCCTACGGGTTCGTTCTTTTTGACGATCAGGGCACGGAACTCAAGAGGGACGGAGACAACGTTGAGATTCGTCTCTTCCCCAATCGTTTCCTCTATTCTCGCGAACAGAATAAAGCGACGCAACCTTACCTTTACGTAGAGTACGAAGATCCGAGCGAGCGGGAATTGGCGATTCCTGTCGAATCGCCGACCAACCTGGTCTTCGACGCGCGAGATCTTCCGGCCGGCAGCGTGTCGATTGAGTGGCGCCAGGAGCATTGTGATTCTCGCGGTATTCTCGGATTCGAAGCAAGCGTCGACGGAATCGCCGTACCGCTGACGCTCACGCCGCGTCCGGCGCTAGGCGCGTCGCGGCGTCAGAATGCGGACGTTCAGAGTTTTAGAATGCGCCTTGATCGACTTGACCCTAGCGTGAAACACAAGGTCGAGCTCGTCGCAGTCGATTCTTTAGGTCGTAAGAGCGAGCCGAGCGCGATAATGGTCACAGCTTCGGAGCGCGTTTTCGAGGATTGGGCTCATATCGTCGGTAGTAACGCGGACGTCGCGCCTCAAGGGGCGTCGGGCGACAAGTCGATGCTTCCGCAATTCGGAGGATCGCAAGTCGCGATCGTCAACGAGTTTATTAAGTTCACGGAAGACGGAAAAACAATACCTGAAACGAATGAAAACGAGTTCGTTAAGAACGCCGTTTGGAACGCCAAGGAAAAACGAATTGAACTAACGACGGCGCGCAACGAATTCGTCGGCTTTCAGATAGCGTTCCTCGGCGAGACGCCGAAAGCGCGGTTTGAAATGAGCTGGGAGAACGGCGACGCGGAGAAAGAGAAGAACGTCGCGTGGTCCAAGAAGTCTACCCCGGCAACGGCGTTCTATCGTTACGCAAAGGTTGCCAGTCCTAAGGGGCAAGTTGCCGATCCTATGTTGGAATGCGACTTTAGCGGCAAGTCGACGGAAGAATCCGACGTCTACTATTGTGAAATCTTTACGCCGGCGAAGGCATCCTCGGGAATGAAGGTCGGGGCGCTAACGATAACGAACGACGACGGAGATCGTCTAACGCTCGAAGTTCGACTTCAGGTCTGGAATTTCCAGTTGCCGAATGAGTTGCGTTTCCTGCCGGAAATGAACTGCTACGGTCTTCCAGAGAACGAGCTCGACTACTATCGGCTTGCGCAGTTGCATCGCGTCTACGTGAATCGAGTTCCTTACTCTCATCGCGGAACCGTAGGGGACGGGCTTGCGCCGCGCTGGGACGCGCGCTCGCGTGAATTCGATTGGAGCGACTGGCGCGAACGATTTGAGCGATATTTCACCGGAGAAGCGTTTGCCGATTTGCCGCGCGGCGCCGTGCCGATCGAGGCGTTCTATCTGCCTCTCTTTGAGAATTTTCCTGCGGACGTCTTTACCGGGCTAGACGAATCCGTCTGGCCTAGCGCTTCGGCCTTCAGCAAAGAGTACCGCGCAACTTTTAGTCGCGGCGTTGAACTCTTTGCCAACGAGATAGCAGCGCAGAAATGGTCGAAGACGCGCTTCCTCTTTTTCCTCAATAATAAGAGCGATTACAAACGCAACGGCTGGTCGAACGCAAGCTCGCCGTGGCTCCTCGACGAGCCTGCGAGCTATCGAGATTTCGCCGCGCTCCAGTACTTCGGGCGCGCCGTGAAAAACGTCGTTCGTAAAAAGGATTCCGCCGGCTACCGCTCGATTCTGTATCGCGCCGATATTTCGCGACCACAATGGGAACGCGATTCGCTCGACGCTCTTCTTGATCTCTACGTCGTGCCGAACGACGTCAATAAACGTTATCGTCGCATGATCGCCGAACGTTGC
>CADCOO010000357.1 GCA_902803085.1 uncultured Planctomycetota bacterium | reverse complement strand
GAAGGCGTTCTAACGGGCTCGAGCGCGAAGAATTTCTCGAGCGAATCGCTCGCCGCGATCGGCAAGACGCTTGAGGCGGAGCCGAACGACCTGCTCCTCTTCTCGTGCGGCGATTTCAATTTGACCTGTCGCACTCTTAACGGTTTGCGTCGCCGACTTGCCGCCGAGCTTAAACTTTACGATCCGGAAGAGATGAACTTCTGCTGGGTCGTGAAATTCCCGATGTTCCACTGGGACGAAGAGGAAAATCGCTGGGTCGCGGAGCACCATCCGTTCACGGCGCCGCTCGTCGAAGACTTGCCGAAGCTCGAAGGGGACGACGCCGCAGTCAGCGCGATTCGCGCGCAGGCGTACGACCTCGTTCTCAACGGATTCGAAGCGGGCGGCGGCACGATTCGTATCCACGATCCCGAGATTCAGAACAAGGTCTTTAATCTCCTTGGCATGACGCGCGAGCAGGCGAAGGAACAGTTCGGCTTCCTGGTCGACGCGTTGCAATTCGGCGCGCCGCCGCACGGCGGACTGGCGCTCGGCCTCGACCGCGTCGTTATGCTCTTCGCTGGCATTGACAATATTCGCGACTGCATTGCGTTCCCGAAGACGACGAAGGCGTCCGATCTCATGACGGGCGCGCCGGCCGAAGTCGAGGAGAAACAACTTGTCGAGTTGGCGATTAAGAGCACGGCGGTTAAAGAGCAGTAATTTTAGTCGAGCAAGTCGTTAGTCGTTAGATTCAAGGCGCGTTGAATGGAACAGCTTCGTTCAACGCGCCCTTTGCGGATTAACTATTATATTAATACGTTAAAGGTGTTTTATGGAATTGCAGAACGAAGAGTACGCCAAGCTTCAAGAGTCAACGTCGGAGATCATGCGACGCTGGTGCGGTCACGCTAACGTCGGTATCATTTTGGGCACGGGACTCGGGGGACTTGCCGAGCGCATCGAGACGGAGACGATTATACCATACAACGAAATACCTCATTTTCCAATTTCGACCGTGGAATCGCACGCCGGTCGACTCATTCTCGGACGATTAGAGGGTAAGTCGATCGTCGCCATGCAAGGGCGATTCCATTTTTACGAGGGGTATTCCGCGCGCGAGATTGCGTTTCCGGTGCGCGTGATGAAGGAGCTCGGCGCGTCGACCTTGATCGTGTCGAACGCGGCGGGAGGTCTTAATCCGCAGTATCGCGCCGGGGACGTCATGCTGATTGAGGATCATATTAACCTGCTCGGCGCCAACCCGCTCATTGGACCAAACGACAATCGACTTGGCGATCGCTTCCCGGATATGAGCGAGCCGTATTCTAAGGAGTTGATCAAGCTTGCCCGAGAGGTCGCGTTAAAGAACGCTATCCCGACTCAATTGGGCGTCTACGTCTCCGTGCCCGGTCCGAACCTCGAAACGCGCGCAGAATATCGTTTCCTGCGCACGATCGGCGCCGACGCCGTCGGTATGTCGACCGTGCCCGAAGTGATCGTAGCCGTTCACTCCGGTATGCGCGTCCTCGGTATCTCCGTTATTACCGACATGGGACTCCCCGACGCGCTTGAGCCCGCCAGTCTCGAACGTATTCTTAAGAACGCGGGAGAAGCGGAGCCGAAGATGAACGCGATTATTCTGGGAGTTTTACGCGCGCTCTAAGCGCGCGACCTACGTGGAGAGCGCTCCTCAGGTTGGCTCAGGACGACGTCGACCGATGGGCGCATAACTGAAAAAACGCCCGCAGCGAATTCCTGCGGACGTTTTTTTGTAAGGACGACGTTTAGGGTCGGCGTTCGTTCAAATTATTTTTCGTGAACGGGCGCGCCGACTTCAAAGGTCTCTTTAACATTTTTCTTGCCGATCGTAATTTCGAGATCGGTCGTTTCCTTCGTACGGTATTTTGCGTCGACGACGTGGAAATCCGTACCGTACTCGCCCTTTTTACCGTACTCTTCGCCCTGCGTTTCGCCTTCCGTTACGAGCTTAATAACGACGACTTTCGCCGTTCCTTGCTGCGCGCCGGCAAAGCCGTAGGTAACCATGGTCGCGACGCCCTTTTCGTCGGTTATGCCGCTTGTCGGATACTTCATTGGAGTATCGTATTCCAAGAGAACGGAGGCGCCCTCGAGAGGCTTGCCTTCTTGGGTGATCGTAATCTTGGTCGGGGTCATATCTTCTGGTAAATCGGCGGGTCGTTCGCTATTCTTATCGCATCCAGCGCAGACGCAAAGTAGCAGACACGTCAACGCAAGCACGTTGCGCAAATATTTCATCTTGAATCTCCGTCGCTCTTCGAGCGAGGCGTTTTTTGGGGGTTGCGTCAGCGTGAGCGGCGAGAAGACAGACCTTTCGCCGCTCTAACTGAGAAAAATGAAAGAGGAATTGAACCGAACGCGCGTATTACGCGCCGGTCGTATTCCAGCCGTGAGCCTTAACGCGTCGTCATTACGGCGTCTGTACGGTTTCGCCGCAGTTCGGGGTTCCGAGGGCGCCCCAGACGCCGCGCGGGCTTGGACCGGTGAGGTACATTCCGGAACGCGACTGCACGGCGCCGTTGCATTCGATCGTATCGGAGATGAAGCGAACGGACCCGTCGAGCAGACCGCAGTTGACGCCGCCGCTGTGATAGCTTGTCGGAGCGAGAATGGCGGGCCCGCCTTCTTCGGCGTCGCGTTTGGTGCAGGAAGCGGAGTTCGGCGGATTAACGGTATTGAAGGCGGTGTGAACCGGCTTGCCGTCGACCCAGTTGCCGCATCGGGCATAGGAAGTAACGGGGCAACTGTAGGTAGTTGGGTCGTTCGGGTTTTTGAGGTTTAGGCAAAGCGCCGGGGTAATGCACCAGTGTCCGGAGTCGAACGCTTTATCGTTTGCAAGCGCGCCTTTGATTTTATTGGAGGTCCAGTCGCCGGCGACGGCTTCGGAGCACACGATCGTATTGCTAGTTCCGTCGGAGCAGAAGGAAAAGTTCCTCTTTTCGTAGTAGTAGAAGAGTGATCGCTTGCCGACGTCGCCTTCGCCTTCGTCGTCGTATCCCGGGTCGCCAGGTCCGATTTGCGGGATGAGTTTGGTTCCTCCGTTTCCATCGGGTGCGAGACGGTGGCTACTGTCGTTAGCGCGGTCGACGCGGGACGCGTTGTCGCCCATGCAGTATACGACGTTGGTCGGACGTCCGTCGCCGTTTGCAGAGCTTAGTTTGAGGAGCCCGTCGCCTTGGGCGCTGGGGCAGAGGAACGTGTCGACCTTAGCGGTTCGTGTTTGCCAGGCGGCGGAACCGTCGTTGAGTGGCAGCCACGGGCAGAGAATGTCGGCGTTTGCCTCCATCGCTTGCTTGAGAGGAGCTTGTTCAATGTAGGGCAGCAGTTGATAGTGGACGCTCCAGCGCACGTCTGAAGCGTAATACCTGACGCTTGATCCCCAGGCGCCTTGGTAGGGCAGGTGATTATTTGCGTCGTGGAAATTGTGCATTGCGAGCGCGAACTGCTTCATGTTGTTCGTGCATTGCATACGTCGAGCCGCTTCGCGCGCCGCTTGGACGGCGGGAAGAAGAAGACCGATCAAAATACCGATAATGGCGATTACGACAAGGAGTTCGACGAGCGTAAAGCCTCGTTTCTTTTCTAATTTAACGGCGTCTTGCATACGAAAATCCTCGCTACTAGGCGTTTCTAACGAATAAATACGCAACGATTGCGCGCTGATCTTGTGAGGTTTTCCTCTTATAACGGAACGAATCTTCGGCGTCGAT